>CAZAIE010000720.1:0-4461 GCA_964485035.1 uncultured Myxococcaceae bacterium
GCGGGGGTCGGCAGACGGAAGAGGTAGCGATACTCGGCAGGGGGCTTGGCGCAGGAAGCCAGGGAGACGAGGGCCGCGAAGAGCAGGGTGTGCTTCATGGTTCCTCCCAGCACGACTCGGGTTGGCGATGGGCGACTCGTAGCACGGTGGGCCCGCTCAACGGAGAGGCCGCCGACGGATCGCCCGTCGACGGCCTCTGCAACTCCGAAAGCTCCGCTCAGGAGCCCCGCACTAGAACTCGTGGACGAAGAGCCCGGAGCGCAGCTTGGGCTCGAACCACGTGCTCTTCGGCGGCATGATCTGCCCCGCGTCCGCGATGGCGATCAGCTGCTCGATGCGGGTGGGGAACATCGAGAACGCCACCTTCATCTCGCCCGAGTTCACCCGCTTCTCCAGCTCGCCCATCCCGCGGATGCCGCCCACGAAGTCGATGCGCTTGTCCTTGCGCGGGTCCTTGATCCCCAGGATCGGGTCGAGCAGGTTCGCCTGCAGGATCGACACGTCCAGCGAGGCCACCGGGTCCTTCTCGTCGAACGTCCCCGGCTTCGCGGTAAGCACGTGCCAGTGGCCGTCCAGGAACATCCCGAACTGGTGCAGCTTCGTGGGCTTCTTCTGGTCCGCGTGCTCCCAGGTGAACTTCGCCTCGATCGCCTTCTTGAACTGGTCCGGGGTGAGGCCGTTCAGGTCCTTCACCACGCGGTTGTAGTCCATGATCTGCATCTGGTTGTCGGGGAAGATCACCGCGAGGAAGAAGTTGTACTCTTCCTGCCCGGTGTGCTTCTCCCCGCGCCGCTGCTTGTTCAGCTCACGCACGCGCGAGGCCGCCGCCGACCGGTGGTGCCCGTCGGCGATGTACGTCGCGGGGATGGCCTGGAACTCCTTCTCGAACGCCGCGACGTCCGCCGCGCCGTCCACGACCCAGAGCGTGTGGCCGATGCCGTCCTCGGTGGTGAAGTCGTAGGCCGGGGCCTGGGCGGTCAGGCGCGCCACCATCGTGTCGATGCTCGCGCGCGCGGGATACGTGAGGAACACCGGCTCGTCGTTGGCGTTGAGCAGGTCGATGTGGTGCGTGCGGTCGTCCTCCTTGTCCGCGCGCGTCAGCTCGTGCTTCTTGATCGTCCCGGCCTGGTACTCGTCCACGCTGCAGGCGGCGACGAGGCCCACCTGCGAGTGGGAGCCCATCTTCTGGCGGTACAGGTAGAAGCACGCCTTGGCGTCGGCGACGAGCGTGCCCTCCTTCTTGAACTGCGCCAGGTTCTGCACGCCGCGCTGGTAGACCTCCTCCGCGTGCTCGTCCACGCCGGGCAGGTCGATCTCCGGGCGGGACACGTGGAAGAAGGAGAGGGCGTTGCCCTGCGCGTAGGCCGCGGCCTCCTTGCTGTTGACGACGTCGTACGGCGGGCAGGCGACCTTCAGCACCTTGTCCTGGGGCGGACGAAGGCCGGCGAACGGGCGGACGATGGACATGTGAGCCTCGGTGGGAAGGGCCGGGGCGTGCCCCGGCGGTGGAGATGACTGCGGGCTGCTAGAGCAGGCCGAGGCCCTTCATCGCCTCGACCAGCCGGGCCTTGGGGCCCTCGGACATCGGCGTCAGCGGCAGGCGCACCTCGGGGCCGTACTTGCCCAGGAGGTGCAGCGCCGCCTTCACCGGAATGGGGTTCGACTCGAGGAAGAGCGCGCGGTGCAGCGGGTTCAGCTTCACCTGCAGCTCGGAGGCCTTCTTGAAGTCCCCCTTGAGCGCCGCGTGCACCAGGTCGCTCACCAGCCGCGGGGCGACGTTGGCCGACACGCTGATCACGCCCTTGCCGCCCAGCGAGATGAACGGCGCGATGGTGAAGTCGTCGCCCGAGAGCAGCGCCAGCCGCTCGCTGCCGCACTTCTCGACGATGTCCACCATGCGGATCATGTTGGCGGTGGCCTCCTTCACGCCGACCACCTCCTTGATCTCGCAGAGCTTCTGGATCGCGTCGGGCATCAGGTCCACGCCGGTGCGGCCGGGGACGTTGTAGGCGACCAGCGGGAAGCCGGGGTGTGCCCGAGCGATCTCGCGGTAGTGCGCGACGAGACCGTCTTGGGTGGGCTTGTTGTAGAAGGGCGTGACGATGAGCGCGCCGTCGGCGCCCGCCTCGCGGATGCGCGCCACGGCCTCGATGGTGCCCGCGGTGCTGTTGCTGCCCGCTCCGGCGATGACCGGGACGCGTCCGCCCGCGACCTCGACCGCGGTCTTCACCGCGAGCACCTGCTCGGCAGCGGACATGGTCGACGCCTCGCCAGTGGTGCCGATGGGCACGAGGCCGTCGGTGCCGTTCTCCAGCAGATGGTGGGCGAGGGCGCGGTAGGCCTCGACATCGAGGGCGCCGGCCTTGAAGGGGGTCGCGAGCGCGACGAACGAACCGACGAGGGGCTTCATGCAGACTCCGGGTCGAGAAGGGTGCGGGAGTCTAGCAAACCCTCGCGCCTGCGCAGCCCTTCCGAGTAGGCTCGCGCGCCCCATGGCCAGGTCCGCCCGCATCGACCCCTTCGAAGCCCGCCTGAGGGAGATCTACGCGGAGGCGGATGCGCTCTTCGCGGGCTGGTCCTGTCCCGGTCTTGCGCGCTGCTGCCAGTTCGGGGTGACCGGGCGTCAGCCCGAGCTGTGGCCAGTGGAGTGGCGGGTGCTGGAGCGTGCGCTGCGCGCCCGCCCCGCTGCCAAGGCCGGTCGCATCGCCGGAGACTGCCCCGCGTTCGACCCCGCCGCCCGCCGCTGCCGCGCCTACGACGACCGTCCGTTCGGTTGCCGGACCCACTTCTGCGACGAAGCGGTCCCCGACGGGAAGAATCCCCGTGCGGCCATCCGGGCCCTCGCCCGCGACCTCGCCGGCCTCGCCGAAGAGGCGGACGCCGGAGCCAAGCTGCTGCCGATGCTCAGCCGTCAACACTCGCGGACACCCTGACGGGGCTTGGTGTTGGCCGGGAGGGTCCGGGTATTGTTGTCCGCCAAACACCCCTCACTCCCGAACCCATGACCACCAAACTCCCAGCCCTGGTCGTCGGGGCGCTCCTGCCGGTGCTGGCCCAGGCCGCAGAGCCGCCCGCTGCCGCACCCGTCGCCGCCGAAGCCTCGGCACCCGCCGAGAGAGGCTGGTCCACGTCGGTGGTGGGCCGCGAGGAGTACCGGTTCCGCACCTCGCCCACCCCGAGCGAGTCGGACCACCTGATTCGCCTCGGGCTGGACGTCTCGGCGGCGAGCCCGCGGGACACCTTCGGGCTCGAGGCCTCGCTGGGCCTCTGGTACTTCCCGGGTGAGTCGAAGCCCGAGGACTCGACCGAGCCCTTCGGCCTCTCGCGCCCGCGCGAGCGCTTCTCGCTGGACGTCTACTCTCTCAACGCCGAGTGGCGCCCCGGGAACGTGCTGCGCAGCCTGCGCGTCGGTCGCCAGGAGACCGAGCACGGTCCGGTCGGCACCTTCGACGGCCTCTCCCTCGCGCTGCAGCCGGCCCGAGGCCTGCGCCTCGTTGCGTTCGGTGGGCGCACCGCGCACTTCTTCGAGCTGGACCAGGACGCCTTCGAGGACTGGGTCGCGTCCGTGGGCCTGGAGCTGCGCGGCGAGAACTGGCGCCTCGAGGCCGACTATCGGCTGCTGAAGGAGGACGTGACCTCTGCCGACGCCGACGGGGAGCTCACCAGGCTGGGCGTGACCGACCACTCCTATGGACTCGCTGGCTGGTTCCGAGCGGGTGACTGGCTCAAGGGCAAGGTGGCGGTGCGCGGCGTGGACTCGACGCTGGGCCTGGTCGCCGCGGCGGTGCGCGCCGAGTGGGTCGAGCAGCACCTGGGTGCAGACCTCAAGGTGGACCTGCAGCCGATGGAGCTGCGCGAGCTGAACGAGCTGGACAGTCCGTTCTTCCTGACCCTGGGGCCGAGCAAGCCCCACCTGAAGGCGCGGCTGGACGCCTTCAAGGCCTTCCCCACCTCGGCGGGCGAGTTCGCCCTGCACCTGGGCGGCAGCGTGCGCCAGCTCCTGGAGGGCGAGGAGGAGGCCTTCAACCGCAACCTGCTGCGCGTGTACCTGCTCGCCTCGGCGCAGCGCATCGCCGGGACCGGCCTCTTCGCCAACGCGGTGGGGCAGTGGGACCGCAGCGGCGGCGGGCGCGGTGCGGTCTCCGCGGGCGGCGCCCTCGGCTGGGACCAGCGGCCGCTGCGTGCGGAGCTGGGCACCGCCTACCACCGCTACCAGTACGTCTACTACCAGTCGCCCGAGGAGCTGGCCGACGTCCGCGAGTTCTACGGCGACGTGAGGGTCAAGGTGCTCGACTGGCTCTCCGTGCGCGCCCGGTACTCGTACCAGATCTTCGATCGCAACCTGCACACCCTCACGGTGTCGCTCGTCGAGGCCTACTGATGAAGACCTCCCTCGCCACGGCCGGCCTCGCGCTCGTCCTCTCGAGTTCCGCTCTCGCCGCCGAGCCTGCTCCCAAGCCC
>CAZAIE010000721.1:0-4458 GCA_964485035.1 uncultured Myxococcaceae bacterium
CCCAGCACCAGCACCACCAGCAGGTACGGCCAGGGACTCGTCCGCGCGCTCGCCATCTCGCCCTCCTCGCCAGTCATTCCAGCAACCCCGCCGGGGGCCCTGCGATTCCAGCATTCCGAAAGCCAGCGAGCCGCCCCTCTCGGAGCGGCTCGCGACTGCCACCAATCAGCTCTCGCCTCAGTGGGGCAGGTATTCGTGGGCTTCGTCCTTGAACTGGCCCTTGGGGAACTCCTCGATGTAGCGGCGGTACTCGGACTCGGCCTCGACCCGGCGCGACAGCCGCAGCAGGCAGCGGGCGCGCAGGACCCGGGCGTACTGGCGGGCGAGCGGGTCCTCGGCCTCCTCCAGGTACTCCTGCAGGACCAGCAGGTCTTCCTGGCAGGCGTTCCCGCTGCCCAGGTGCCGATGCTCGATCTGCCGCATCCTCGTGACCTCGGCGGTGAAGCCCACGATCTCGGGACGACGCACGGAGACTGCCGGCTCGGGGTCGGGCTTGGCGGGGACCGGGACGACCACCACCTCGGGCTGCGGTGCGGGGACCGGAGCCGGAACCGGTGCGGCCACCGGGCCGCGAGCCACCACCACCGGCTTCGCCTTGGGCGCCTCGGCCAGCACCACCGGGACGCCCAGCTCGGCCATCTCGTCCTTGTCGGCCAGGGTCAGGCCCGCGGAGCGCATCTCGGGCTGCGCCCGGTCGATCTGCACGCGCTCGCCAGCGGAGACCATCCGCGACTGGTTGTTCGGCAGGTCCACCAGCACGCGGCCCTCGGAGACGGCGACGTCCACGTGGTCGTCGGTCATGCCCACGCTGAAGGCGGTGCCCACCACACGCACCGAGACGCCGTTGGCCTGGACCACGAAGGCGGTGCGGGGGGCGTGCGTCGCCTTCACCGCGACCCGGCCCTTGTTCAGCACCAGGCCGACCTCGTCCTTGCCCGCCTTCTGGAAGAAGACGTCGGTGGAGGCGGCCACGCGCACGCGGCTGCCCTCCGGGAGCTTCACCATCGCCCGGCCGGTCACCGTGGTCTTCAGCGTCGCGCCGGCCTTCACGTCCTCGCCGGCCTTCAGCAGGTGCTCGTCCTTCCCGTAGGTGGCGACCACGCCCTCGGCGGCCTCGACCGCGCTGGGGGTGGGGACGACCTTCACAAGCTCCAGTCCGTCAGGCACTGCGACCGGGTTGCGCTTGGAGACGGTGACGATGGCCAGGGCCATCGCGGCCACGCCGCAGCCGAGCGCCAGGCCCTTGGTCCAGGTCCAGTCGAGATCGAACTGCCACCAGGGCCGACGGGACAGGTGCTCCTCGGCGGCCTGGTGCACCATCGCGTCGGCGCGGCTCCAGTCGACCTTGGGGGCGACCGGCGCGGCCAGGGAGAGCAGCTCGCGCGTGGCGCGGACGGAGCCGAGCTCCTCGCGGCACTCGGGGCAGATCTCCAGGTGCGCCTCGAGCAGCGCCTTCTCGTCCACCGGCAGCTCACCCGCTGCGTAGCCCCACAGGGCTCCTCGCTCAGCGCACGCCATGGATGCCTCCTCCACGCGGGGCCTTCAACAGCTTCTGCATCGCCTCGTTGAACTCGAGGCGCGCGTGGTGCAGCCGCGATCGCACGGTGTTGGGCGACGTCCCCACCGCCTCGGCGATCTCCTCAGGGCCCATCCCGCACAGCTCGTGGTACACGAACACCACCCTCTTCTTGTCCGACACGCCCTCCAGCGCGGCCTCGATGAGCCTCGCCGCCTCTCGGCGCGCCGCCTCGCCCTCGGGCCCCTGCGACGTGGGCGCGGGCTCGGGCTCCGGCATCTCCTCCACCGTGTCCTCGGGGCGCCGGCGCTTGGAGCGCAGGTGCATCAGCGCCACGTTCGCGCACACCCGGTAGAGGAAGGTGCGGAAGCGCGACTCGCCGCGGAAGGTCTTCACCGCGGAGAGCAGGCGCAGGTAGGTCTCCTGCATCAGGTCCTCGAGGTCCGTCCGGCGACCAACGAGGTGGAACAAGGTGCGGGCCACCTCGTCACGCGTGAGCACGTAGAGCTGGTCGAAGGCGGCGAGGTCGTTCTCGCGGATGCGCGCGACCAGCGAGCGCAGGAGCGCCTCCCGCTGGTCCGCGGACGTCCCTTCGGCAGCCTTGCTCAGCGGCACTGCGGACAGGGGCACCCTCGGGCCTCCTCCGTGGCCGGTCTCCGAACCACCCTCGACCAGCCGCAAACGCGGCGCCGACTGTAGATCGGCCGGTGGAGGTTGGCGATTCGGGAGCCCAATCACTGGTTCGTTCCTCCGTCGTTCAGGCAGTTAGGTTCCGCAGCCGCCAAGGACGATCAAAACCCGGGGCGACTCGACCCCGGGACGGGTGCCCCCGAACTCGGCCATCGGCGAAAGCAGAACAAAACAAGCAACTTGGGCAGACGGCTGGGCTTCGTTCCAGGGTCCCAGGCTTCGAGCAGGGTCGCTCGGAGCGGTCTTCCTGTCGGGTCTCCCTGTTGATCGATGGGTTCCCTGGCATCCGGCGGGTGCGCGCCCGAATCGCAGCGCGTTTTGATCGGCTTCGAGGGCTGCGGCAACCAAGTCCTCGTGGCGGTTGGGAACGCCACCGAATCCACGGAGACCCGAGGACCGGACGATTGCGCTGCTCCGGCCCTCTGCCTCCTCCCTGACTCCTGCCCCACCGCGGGCTGCGGGTTCCAAACGTCGTCCTCCCTCTCTTCGGCCCCTGGACGACGGGGCGCGACCGGAATAGGTCCGGTCGCGCCCGTTTTCTTTGCGGGAGAGCCACGGACGCTCCCCTGGACCCGGCGGTCCTTTTGTGAACAATGCCGGGTGTCGATGCACCGTCGGATGTGACTCGCGCTCCGCACGGCGACATCGTCAGGGGATGGTCATGGAAAACGCTGTCGCGAACTCACCGGCGGCCGTCGCCGAGACCGACGCCGCCAAGCGCGCCGAGGTCCGGCTCATCGCCGGCTCGGTCTCGGTGCTCGTCCTCCTGGGCGCGCTGCTCCAGTTCGCCGTCCCCCCGGGCCCGGTCACCACGGTCGTCTTCACCCTGCTGCTCACCGTGACCATCGTCGCGGTGGCGTACGTGGTGCGAGGCCGGCTGCTGGACATGCTGGGCGGGTTCCGGCTCGCCGCGGTGGTGCTCAGCCTGCTGGCGCTGGGCTCGGCCGCGGGCACGATGATCCTCCAGAACAAGCCGCCGGAGTTCTACCGGACCCAGTACGGCGCCGTGGCGTGGCTCATCTCCGGCCTCCGGCTCGACGACCTCTTCCACACCTTCTGGTTCGGGGCGCTGGTGGCGCTGATGAACGGGGGCCTGCTCGTCTCGGCCGCGCGCCGCTGGCCGGTGCATCCCCGCAACGCCGGCTTCTTCCTGGTCCACCTGGGCATCCTGGTGAGCCTCGCCGGCGCGGGGGTCTCCTCGGTCTTCTCGGTGAAGGGGCGCATCGACCTGCGCGTCGGCGAGGCCGCGAGCACCGTCCGGGTCACACGCAGCGGGCTCTCGTCGGCGCCCGAGGTGCCGCTGGGCGCTGGGGTGAAGCTGCTCAAGTTCGACGTGGACCGCTACAAGGACGAGCCGCGCATCTCGCTCTACCTGCCCTCGAAGAAGAAGCAGGGCTTCGACCTCAAGGCCACGTTCGAGAACGAGCTCGGGGTGGTGCACCGGCTGCCCGGAAAGGCCTCCTTCCGCATCAAGGCCTTCTATCCGGACCTGGTGATGTCCGAACGGCTCGTCGACGGCGGCGACGGCACCACCCCGGCGCTGGAGCTGACCATCGACGGCAAGGCCGCCTTCCTCATGGCCCCGGACAAGGTCCGCCTGGACGCCCCGGGCGCGACGGTCCTCTTCGGCTGGAAGCGCCCGGAGGCGAAGGTGGACGCGCCGCTGCACACGCTCCAGCCCGAGAAGGGCGAGCCGGTCCCCGTCCGCATCGGCGAAACGGTGACCCTGGCCGACGGCACGGTGGCCAAGGTGCTGCGCTTCTTCCCCCACTTCACCTACGACCTCGCGACCAAGGTCGCGGTCAACGTCAGCCCCACCGCCATCAACCCTGCCCTGGAGGTCGAGGTCGGCGGAGCGAAGCGCTGGCTCTTCGCGAACATGCCGGGCTTCGGGCACGACAAGTCCGGCCCCAAGCTCTCGTACGCCTACGCGCCCGAGGGCGGCGTCGCGGCGGGAACGGTGATCGCCATCGGCGGCTCGGACAAGACGGTGCTGGTGAAGCAGCCCGACGGGACCGAGCAGACCTTGGCGCTGGCTCCCGGCCTCGAGGTCGGCACGGTCCGCTTCGCGGCGCTGCGCGAGAAGGCAGCGCTCGTGCGCGAGCCCTCCACCGCCTCACAGGAGCTGAAGAAGCCGGCGGTGCTGCTGGAGCTCACACAGGACGAGAAGACCCGCGAGGTGCTGATGATGTTCGCCGCCCGCGCCCAGCACGTGGTCGAGACCATCGAGCCGGCGCTGGCAGCCGGGCATT
>CAZAIE010000722.1:0-4447 GCA_964485035.1 uncultured Myxococcaceae bacterium
GTGCCAGACTCGGCGCCGGCGCGGTGCCAGACTCGGCTGCGTCGGCTGCCGTCGCGGTGCCAGACTCGGCTGCCCGGCGCGGTGCCAGACTCGGCGCCGTCGCGGTGCCAGACTCGGCAGCCCGGCGCGGTGAGACTCGGCGCCGGCGCGGTGCCAGACTCGGCTGCCCGTCGCGGTGCCAGACCTCGGCTGCCGGCGCGGTGCCAGACTCGGCTGCCCGGCCGCGCCCAAGCCGCCGAGCCAATCCAGCTATTGGCCCCGGGGGACGAGTCCAGGTCCACCGCCCCAATGCGGCTACTTGAGCCTCAACGAAAGCTAGCCTTCCTGGACACTCCTTGAATGCCAAATGATTTCAGTATATTGGCGCCACCTTGGGAAGGCCCCTCCAGGCTCCATGGTGGGTCCAGGAACCGAGGAGGAGGAGGGGGCCGTATTAAAGCAGCGGTCCCCCTACCTCGAACGTCAGGCGAGGCCCCCAGGAGCCCTGAAGGCCATTCAGCGGGTTTTCAACCCGGGATCTCGCGGGACTTGGTGCCAGGTTCTTCCCAACCGGGGGATGTTGGAGTGCTTGCCAGACTCATCCCAGGGTCCATCCCAATCGGGGGGGGGCTACAGCCCAGCGCCAGCCTGAAGCAGGTTCCACGCCTCCACCGACTTGACGCTGTCGCAGTGGGCGCCCGAGAGGATCGGGTTCCAGGTCTTGGGGCCCGTGAGCCCGTGGTAGACGGCCGCGCCGCTGGCCACGACGTTGAGCACGTCGTCCGCGTTCGAGTCCTGGCCGACGTTCACCATGAAGTCGATGCGGTGCTCGTTGCTCGAGTCGAAGCGGTGTGTGGGCGAGTCGAAGTCGCTGACGTCGAACTTGGGCTGCGGGCGCTTGAGCAGGCAGTCCTTGGCTCCGCCCGTCTCGTTGGCGTGCAGGTGGTCGATGGTGCCCCGGACGACGGTCATCACCACGCCGCTGCCCCACTCGTACGCCGAGCACGTCCCGCCGTTCGCCCCGCAGTCGGAGGACGTCTGGCACTCGGTGTCGGGGGAGAGGGTGCAGCGGCCGAGCACGGTGCCCGCGCCCGAGCACGCCGCCTGGATCTTCGACATGACCGGTCCGCCCGAGAGCCACTGGTATTTGAGGATCGGGTCGAGGCCGTGCCAGTGCCGGGGGTAGTAGGTCGCGATGCTCCCGCCCGAGCAGCCCACGGTCGAGAGCGGTCCGGTCGACACGTTGCGGTAGACCCACTTCATCACCGCCGCGACGCGCAGGCTGACGCCGTACAGGCTGTGCTCGAGGCGGGATCCGGCGTACGGCCGTGCGAACCAACCCGGCCCCACGTCGGCCCACTTCGGCTGCACGTACGTTCCCCCGGCCGCCTCGACCTTGCCGGGGAGGAAGTCATCGACCCACTCGTTCCCCGCGCCTCCCTTGTGGAAGAGGACGACCCGGTCGCGCGCGCCGCTCTTGGTGAAGCGCAGCGTGCCGCCGAAGCCCCGGCCCTGGCCGTCCTCGTCCACCACGAAGCTCACCTCGAGCTGGGAGACCCCGCGTGCGGTGGTCTCCTGAGCGCAGGTCGGCCAGTCGGCCGCGCAGGCCGCGGCGCACGCGTGGAAGTAGGTCGTGTCGGAGCCCTGCTCGGTCTGCATCGCCAGGGGCTGGGCCCCGGGCTGGCAGATCACCAGGTTGGGGATGCGCGCCAGGATCTCGTCGAGCACGCCGCCGGCGTCGGGGCCCGTCGCGCCGTCCAGTCCTGTCGCTGCGTCCGAGGCCTCGCCAGCATCCGGGCCGTGGACCGGGTGATCCACGCCGAGAGTCCCGGCGTCGCCGTTCGGAAGACCTGCGTCCGCCACCGAGCCCCCATCGTCTCCGCCCAAGGCCGCGTCCTCGGGAGCCGAAGCTGGAGTTGGGCAGGCCGCGCAGACCATCAGGAGGACGACGAGGAATGGGCGCAGGTCGAGGCTCATGGCTGCGTTGAACACCACCGCGAGGAAATGGTTGCGGGACGGGGCTGACCAGGAACTCGGCTAACGTCGTGGCCAAGGAGCGACCGATGGACGTCGAGCAGGCCTTCCGGGAATGGTGCGCTGTGTTGGACAGCACGCCGACGAGTCCGGGGTGTGCCTACCGCCTGGTCCGCGCCGAAGGGCTCGTCCGCCTCGAGGCCGTGCGGGAGGACGGAACCGTGGAGGTCCTGGCGCCGGCGATGTCCGAGGCGGCGTTCTGCGACGCCGTGCAGCTCGTCCTTTCCACCTTCCGGCTGAAGACCGTGCAGGTGGCGCGGAGCGCGGCACGTCGACTGGCCCCGAAGTCCCGGCGATAGAGAGAGGATCCGATGGCGACCCCGAAAGAGACCGGCCTGGCGTTCTTCAACGCCCTCTCCGGCAACCTGAAGATCAAGCTCACCGAGCCGGCGCACCCGGTGAGCGAGCACGTGCTCAACCTGCAGGCCCCGCCCGAGGCGCGGATCGTCTCGGTGAAGCTCGTTCTCTCCGTGTTCGAGAACGACGACCTGCGCGAGCTGACCGAAGCCGAGTACGAGACCATCGCCTTCCCCAAGCCGGAGATCTCCCTGCGTGGCGACACCGGGGCGGTGGTCGTGCACCAGGCCCCGAACGGCAAGCACTTCACCGTGCGCGAGCTGGCGCGCGCCGTGGAGCGCACGGAGCTGGAGACGCGCGGCTCCTCGGAGTGGCTCGGGGGCGTAGACGTGCACCACGTGTTCTTCGAGGGACTGAGCGAGGAGAAGGACGGAACCTGGTCCATCTGCTGGGGCTCGTGACGACGCCGAACCCCGCCCGCGTCTACGCAGCCCTCCTGCGCCGGAACAGCCAGAGCGCTCCACCGATCGCGCCGAACAGGACCAGCGCCAACAGCCCCTGCACCGCGGCGGGCATCGACCTCGGCGCGTACGCGACCCGGAACACCGGCTGGACGTCCGCGGGGAGGTAGTGGCGGAAGAACTGCTCCGGCGTCCCGTGCTCGGGCAGGTTGAAGCGCACTGGCAGGATGCCCCCCGAGGCGATGGCCTCGCGCTCGGTCCTGGGCGCGAGCGCGCGGGCCCAGAGCGCGCGCGGCGCGGTCGCCCACTGCATGTGGTCCCGCGCGGCCTCGGTCTTCGCGCGCTCGGTGGCCTTGATCCCCGGCGGCAGGTACAGCGACCAGGCGACCTGGCTCACCCGCAGATCCACCGCGGGCAGCACCGCCGGGAGCGCGCCCGACCTCGCCATCCCGGCGACGCGGGTGAGGTACACCACCTCCACCTCGAACTGCCGCATCTCCCGCTCGCTCGAGGGTGAGCGCATCAGCGGGAGCAGCAGCCGGCCCTGGGCATCCCTGACGGGCTTCGCCGGCTCGCCGCCCACCAGCACGCTCTGCAGCTCCGACTCCAGCCCCGTGCCCGCCGGCAGCCGCAGGCCCAGGAACGGCTGGCGCGCGTTGCGCATGCGATAGACGCCCCGGGTCATCACCCGACCGTCGAGGCCCACCACGCTGGTGTACGCCGCGTGGTCCACCGTGGCGGTGTCCAGCTCCTTCTCCGGGTGCTGCACGAAGGAGAGCCGCACGGAGTAGGGGTGCTGCAGGTAGCGCACCGCGTGCAGCACCGGCTTGTCGGTGTGGCCGAACAGCTCGGGGGCGCTGCGCACGTCGATGGCCGCGGCGCCGTCCACCCCCGCGAGCTGCACCTCCAGGTTGCCCGCGGACTCGATGCCCAGCGTCCCGGTCTCGGAGCGGACGTCCTCCACGCGGAAGACGGGGAGCGTGCCGCCCTCCTTCGGCGGCCGCCAGTCGTACGCGAACGACAGCTCGAACTGGTCGCGCACCAGCGAGAGGGTGGTGGCCACGAGCCGGCTGCGCCCCTCGACGACCTCCACCCCGTGCTCGGCCATCCCCTCGCCCTGCACGTCCAGCAGCTCGACGCCCTCGGGCAGGGTGACCGCGAAGCGGTTCTCGGCCCCGCGCTGGACCTGGAAGCGCACGGCCGCGAACACCCGCACGCGCTGCTCCTGCGCCGAGACGATCTGCAGGGTGCGGGCGACGGTGCGGACCTCGCCGCGCGGGGTCGCCTCGCCAGAGACCGCTGCTCCCTGCGGCGACCAGAGCAGCTCGCTGTGGCCGTCCGAGGGCAAGAGGCCCCGGAGCGTCGCGCCCTCCACCCGCACCTCGCTCGCCGGGGAGAGCTCGGGGGCGAGGTCCTTGGCGGGAAGCTGCACGGTGAGCGTGCCGGCGACGCCGGGCAGCAGCTCCAGCCGCGCGGAACCGGGCTCGGCCTTCGCCTGCACGGTGAACTCCAGCGTGTGCGCGCCGACGCCCCTGACTGGCAGCACGTAGCGATCACCGCGGACGGACGCCGCCGCCGGGCGGCCGTCGAGGGTCAGGCTGGTCAGCGCGTGGCCTCGGCCGACGAGGGGCAGCTCCACCCAGCCCTCGGCGTGCACGTCGAGCAGCGCCCGCCCC
>CAZAIE010000723.1:0-4438 GCA_964485035.1 uncultured Myxococcaceae bacterium
CCTGCTGCTGGCCACGCTGATCTTCGTCCACGAGCTGGGCCACTTCCTGGTCGCCAAGCTCTTCAAGGTGAAGGTCCTGAAGTTCTCGCTGGGCTTCGGCCCCAAGCTCCTGGGCTTCCGCTGGGGCGAGACCGAGTACCTCATCTCCATGCTGCCGCTGGGCGGCTACGTGAAGATGGCCGGCGAGGAGCCCAACGACGAGGTCGCGCCCGAGGACAAGGGCCGTGGGTTCCACGAGAAGGCCCCCTGGCAGCGCGCGTGCATCAGCCTCGCCGGGCCGGTGATGAACCTCACCTTCCCGGTGCTGGTCTACTTCGTGGCCTTCTACTCGCAGAGCACGGACATCTCCTCGCGGCTGGGGCGCGTGGTGCCCGACCAGCCCGCGTACCGCGCCGGGCTGCGCGCCGGCGACCGCATCACCGCGGTGGACGGCGAACCGGTGAAGTACTTCTCCGACCTGCAGCGGCTCATCAGCCCGAAGTGGGAGAAGCCGGTGGCGGTGACCTTCGACCGTGGCGGCAAGACGCTGTCGCTCAGCGTGGTCCCAGAGAAGGTCGAGGACCGCAACATCCTGGAGACCGAGACGCGCGGCATCATCGGCGTCGGTCCCATGGCCTACGCGCCGGTCATCGGCGTGGCCGACCCGGCATCCCCCGCGGGCCGCGCCGGACTGCGCACCTTCGACCGCGTGGTGAAGGTGGGCGACAAGGCGATCACCACCTACCCCGACTTGGTCTTCGCGCTGGAGGACCAGACCGGACCGGTGAAGCTCACGGTCATCCGCGACGCTCCCGAGGGCGGGGCCGCGGGCCCGCTCACGCTCTACCAGACGCTGGAGCTGACGCTCACCCCGGACGTAGTCGAGGGCAAGCCGGTGTTCGGGCTGGAGCACAACGACCTGTTCGTCTTCTCGGTCGACCGCGACTCCCCGGCGTGGGAGGCGGGGCTGCGCCGCGGCGACCGCCTGCTCTCGGTGGACGGCCAGGAACTGCACGGCTGGGCGAGCTTCGACCGCCTGCGCATGGAGGCCAAGGAGAAGCCCTTCACCCTGGCGTTCCTCCACGAGGGCCAGCGGGTGGAGAAGACCATCGGACAGAAGCAGACGTTCCAGTACGACGAGTTCGAGAACAAGATCCCCATCCTGCTGTTCGGGGGGAAGTGGGACAACCGCTTCACCAGCTTCGTCGAGGCGGAGCAGGTGCCCTTCTCGCTGGGCGTGGGGCAGTCGCTGGCGCGGGCGCTGAAGGTGGTCCCCGACGAGATCCGCAAGACCGCGCTGGTGCTGGTGCGGCTGGTGACCGGGGACATCTCGTTCAAGAGCGTGGGCGGGCCGATCATGATGTACGACCTGGCGTCGCGGGCGGCGGAGGCGGGGCTCAACGCCTTCCTCAGCATCATGGCCCTCATCTCCATCAACCTGGGCATCATGAACCTCCTGCCGGTCCCGGTGCTGGACGGCTTCCACATCCTCTCGGCGGGGGTCGAGGCCATCCGCGGGCGGCCCATGAGCCTGCGCGCACGGATCGTCGCGAACTACATCGGGCTGGCGATGCTGTTCACGCTGATGTTCTTCGTGTTCCGCAACGACATCATCCGGTTCATCTTGAACTGAATGAACCGGACGTGCTGCCGTCCACCGAGGCTGGAGCAGGAGCTACCGGGCTCCAGCTGAGGTCTTAGGAGAGGGCGACGAGCCGAGGGTGAGGCTCTCGCACATCGCGCGCGCCTCTGGCAGGTCCTCGAGGGCAGGCGCGTGACCCTTGCAGAGGAAGCTCGCCCCACCCAGCTTCCTCCTCTTCACGACCTGATACGTCGGAGAGCTGAAGGGCATCGACTCTTCGAACTCGACGCTCCAGTCCAGGCCCTCGATCATCGTCAGGGCCCTGGGGGAGGCCTTGTCGAAGACCCCCTGGTACCACTTGAAGTACTCCCGAGCGCTCGTTGCGCCCTCATCGAACTCCACGCGGGCCGTGACGACTCGCCGTCGTCGCTCCCCACAGGTCACCTCGATGGACAGCGAGTTCTTGAAGCCACGAGTCGTGCAATCGGTCGCGTGTTCGACGCTGACCCCCAGGCCCCCCAGCGCGCTCCAGGCCTTCGTCTTGGGCTTTGCCTCGAGCTTCGGAGTCGGGCGGTCGATGGCCGCGAACTGACCACCCGTCCGGAGACACTCGCTCCAGGCGAGGTCGAAATAGGTGTCATCCAGGCGCTTCGCCAGCTTCGGATCGGTCGAGGCAAGGTAGTAGGTCGTGGTCTCGCCAGTCACGCAACGGGAGATCGCCCGCGCGACACAGCCCTCACCGGCGGTACCCCGATGACAGTTGTCCTGTGGCGCCTGCTTCCCCTTCCCCACCCTGATCTCGGTGCAGGTGTACTCCGTCTGGCAGGACACGACCTTCTCTGAAGGCGTGGCGAGCAACACACCGGCGAACAGCAGGCTCAAGTCCATGGACTGTCTCCTCGTTCTTGTTGACGGAAGACCCTCGTGCGCGCCCGGTTGGAGCAGCAGAGCGAAGAGGCGACGGCGCCTCGCGGGTCTTCTGGCTAGTCGGCCATCCCCACGATGCGCACGCCGAGCTGGCCCTCGACCTCGACCAGCTCTCCGCGCGCCACGACCCGGCCGTTCACCGAGAGATCCACCGGCTCGCCGGGCGCGCGGCCCAGGTCCAGGATCTTCCCGACGTGGAGGCTCACCACCTCCTCGGCGGTGATGGGCACGCGCGCCAGCTCCACCACCACCTGCAGCGGGACGTCGTTGAGCAGCTCCGCGGCCTCGGCCTGGATCTCCTCGCTCTTGTCGGCCACGTTCTCTCCCCAGCCTTTCTCGTGCGCCCTGCGCACCTCTTCGGCGAGGTCGGTCACCGCCGTCCGCTCGGCGCCCTCCGCCTCGAACGGGAGGTCGGACTCGGAGACCTCGTCGAACTCGTTAGTCTCGTCCGTGGGCGGACCCTCGCCCTCCCCGAACTCGAACTCGTCGCCCTCGGCCGCGGCCTTCTCGGGCGCGGCGGCCGACTCGGCAACCACCGGCGGAGGGTCCTCGCCCAGCACCACCCGCTCGACCTTCGCCTGGTAGCGCCCGTCCACCAGCTCGATCGCCGCCTCGATGCGACCGCAGCGCCCCGGGCCGATGCACAGCCGGGCTGTCCCGTTCTCGCCCTTGTCGGTGCGGGTGGTGAGGGTGTCCACCAGCATCACATCGCCGGACCGCAGCGCGCCGATGTCGCCCGCGGTCAGCTCCACCCGGCCGATCTCCGCGCGCAGCGGGATGCGCACCGCCTTGAGCCGCGCCAGGTTCTTGCGCACCCGCTGCAGCCGCCGGGCGCGCCGGTAGGTGCTGTTCACCGGGGGCACCGAGGCGTGGACGGCAGAAGCGGGCAGGTGCAGCCGCAGGTACCCGGCCGCCGCTGCCCCGATGAGCACCTTCAGCTCGACCACCGCCACGCTCTGCTCGTCGGCCAGCAGCGCGACGCCCTCGTCGATGGAGGTCGCGATCCGCTCCAGCCGCAGGCGGTGGCGCCCCGGCTCGGCCACGCCCGGGGAGAACGCCTTGAAGGTCTCCAGCAGGACGTAGCTCATCACCCCCTGCTCGATCTCGGTGAGCGGGCGGGCCACGGCCGACTCCCCGGGCGCGCCCAGGAGCAGGTCGATGATGCTGTGCGCGAGCACCAGGTCCAGCTCGACCAGTCCGCGCGCGCCGTGCGGGGTGGGCGCGATGACCCCCAGGAACGTGGGGTCGCCGATCAGCTTCTTCAGCGCCTTGGGCGGCACCGCGTGGACGTAGTCCAGCCAGATGACCACGTCCTCGTCGAAGACCCGCCGGAGCGCCTCCTTGCCGGCCTCCCCCATGTCGCCGGTGAGCACACCGTCGGGCAGCATCCACTCCAGCCGGCGCACCAGGTCGATCTGGCTGCGGGGGACGGACTCCAGCTTGGGGAAGACGAAGGGACGCACGGTCCGGCGCGGGGCGCGGCCCGTGCCGGGTGCGGAGGCGGGGGTCTCGAGGAGCGTACCGCTCGGGCCCTTGCTCACGTCGGTCCCTTCACTGGCTGCCTCAATCGTTCTCCTCGAAGACCAGGTCCTCGAGCGTCAGTCCGCGCGCCGAGAGGGCCTCCACCAGGTCCGAGGAGTGCTCCTTCAGAGCCTGGAGGACGTCCGTGTCGCTGCCGGAGAATACCGCACGGATCTTGCCGCCGCGACGTCCTGACACCTTGATGGACAGGCCCTTGAGCACGCTGGACTTCAGCTCCAGCCGGAACTCGGGGACGCCCTGGGAGTTGGTGCCCACCAGGACCCGGCTGACGATCTTGTCGACGATCTCCTTGGTCAGCCCGCCCAGCCTTCCCGCGGCGCTCATGGCCCCGCCTCCGGTGGCGCGCCCCAAGGACGCCGCGGGGGGGAGGCGGAACGGCAACGCCTGCTCCTTCTTGCCCTGGTCCTT
>CAZAIE010000724.1:0-4436 GCA_964485035.1 uncultured Myxococcaceae bacterium
GTCTCGAGGCGGAGGGGCTGGGCTGGGGCCTGGAGGTCACGCTCTGGGGTGCGCGCAGGAACGAAGGAGTCGACGCTCATCCTGCCGGAGCGACGAAGGGAAAGCCGGGGGCTGCCTCGGCGAAGAGCGCTCCCGCACCGGAGCGCCTGCTCGCGGAGCCGGTCTCGACGCTGAGGGTCCCGCTGGGGCCGGACGGGCGCTTCCAGCACGGGTTCGAACTCTGGAGGCTGCCGGAGTGCGACGTCGGCAAGGGCTGCTACCCGACCTACTTCGCCACGTTGGGCCTGGACCCCTTCCTCACCGACACGGACCTGCCAGCTCCGGTCACCGAGGTGATGGCGGTCGATGCCAAGCGCTTTCGTCTCGTGAACCCCGACGACTTGATGGAGCACCCCGCGGATTCGTTGCATGACCAGGCGGCCGTGGCGGCGTGCTCGGTCGTGCCCGCCAACCTCAAGATCGAGCGACGCCCGCATCTGGCGTCGATTCTCCCCCTGGTCAGCGGAGAGGACCTGACCTTCGAGGTCCACCTGGCGGGAAGCGAGAGCTACTGGAAGAACCGGAAGGTCTCGCTCTTCGTCGAGGATCCGGGAGCGCAGAGCTGCTCAGCGCAGTCGAAGGTGGAGGCGGACAAGGACCAACCGGCGCCCCACCTCAGGGTCTTCCGGGTCCCGATGAGCCGAGCCGACGTGTTCGGCAGGCGGATCCTCGTCACCGCCGAGGTGGACGACGAGCCGCCGATGCGATGCTCCCTCCTCTACGACTGCGCCCCGTCTCTCGAGAACCTGCACTGGCAGGAGCAGGAGAACGGGGCCTGGTTTCTCTCGTGCGACGCCCATTTCTTTCCCACCCGCGACGGGAAGCGGGGCAGCAACCAGACCCTGCAGTTCTTCTTCGAGGAGGTCTGTGTCTCGGCCGGGAAGCCACACGCGCTGCGAATGCCGGTGGAGGTCGAGTATCGGTACGGACAGCGCGGCGAGGGGCTGCCCTCGAAGCAGGGGCAGCTCACCGCGTTGGTGAGAAAGCCCGACGTGGTCCGAGATTGCCAGGGGCGAGTCCTGCTCTGCGCGGAGGGGCCGACGTTGAATCGGAGCCAGCTCCTCGCCTGGCAGGAAAACACACTCCCCGTGCTGTCGGTCCCTCGCTGTACCACGGTGGTGAAGAATGGGCGTCCCCGGGAAGTGAAATGCATGCTCCCGTTCGGCAAGCTGGTGACAGCAGCCTTCAAAGCCAGGCTGCACACCATCGCGAGCAAGCTGGCCGCCCACGCTCGGAAGGGGGAGAGCGCCGACGACGTCGCCGCATACCTGATGCGGATCATCGACTTGGAGACCGGTGGCACCTTTGCGCCGAACGTGGTGACGAAGGCCTCGACCCGGGCGCTCGGGCTCATCCAGTTCGTCGTCGACGGGGACCGGACGATTGCGCAGATCGCTGGGGAGGTGGCGAAGGAGCGCGAAGGGGAACTCGACTCCGTCACCCTCCGGCGACTCAAGGCGGCAGGGGCCAAGACCGTCAAGGAGCGGACCGAGAGGTACCGCCTGGAACTGGCGGCGATGTCGGCGCTGGACCAGCTCGAACGGGCGATGGCCTTCCTGTGGGATCAGGTGGGCAGCCGGACGCCCAAGGGGCTGGTGGAGTTCTATTTGTGCGTCTTCCTCCCGGCGGCGGTCCAAGCGCGCTCCGAACTGAACAAGCCGAACATCCTCAACGCAAACCCGAGCCTGGCGGAGAAGCGGAGCGTCAACGGCGCGATGGTGCCGGTTCGAATCACGGACGAGACCATCCTGCGCGCCCTGGACAGCCGGCTCTCCGAGAAGCGGATCTACAAGGGGCGCATCATCGACCCGGCGACGACGGCGGCCGATCTCGCCGAGGAAATGAGCATCCCTCCGCCGACACCGGCCGAGGTGGGGCTGCCGTCCTTGTGACAGCCGCGTGGACAAGGCTGTGCGTGGGGTCTGATACTCCGGCCCTGGACCAGACAGCGCGGACACCTGCTTTCGGAGGAGTGACATGTTCAACCGGTGGATGGTGCTCTTGGCGGTGGCCGCGGGCGTGTGCTCGATGGGGTGTTCCTCGGAGCAGACCTGGGGCGACTGCTCCAGCTACACGGGCGGTTGTGCTCCGAACGCCGAATGCGTGATGGCCGGTGGCGTCCCGACCTGTCAGTGCAAGACGGGGTATGTGGGCAACGGCGAGAGCTGTGTCGACCAGGATGCCCCGGTGCTGGCGGTGTCGTCTCCACAGGCGGATGCGCTGGTCTCCACCGCGACGGTGGAGGTGCGGGGGACCGCGAGCGACGTGGACCTTGCGGAGGTGACGGTGAGCCTCGATGGTGCGCCGGAGCAGAGAGCCGAGGTCTCGGGAGGCGCCTTCAGTCTCCAGGTCCCCGTGCCGGCGGAGGACCATGCCAGGCACACGGTGGTGGTCACGGCCAGGGACGCATCGAAGCGCGAGACGATGCTCACCCGGAGCTTTTCGGTCGATCGGGTCGGCCCGGTGTTGACTGTCGTCGTCCCAGCGAAGGACGCGAGCTGTGCCTCGAGGTGCGTCGGGGGAATCGTGAACCTGGACTCGGGGGCCAGCCTCGAGTTTTCCGGGACGGCGAGCGACAAGGGCGAAGTCGTGCTCGACTCGCTGGTGGCGACCCTCGATGACCAGCCTGTGGAGCTGACGAAGGGTGGCGAGTGGTCCTTCCGGTGGACGGTCCCGAACGAGAACGGGGCGTTCCACACGTTCAAGCTGGTCGGGCAGGACAAGGCTGGGAACACCGCCGAGGTCACCAGGACGGTCTACGTGGACCGCGTCGCGCCATGTGCCAAGAACCTGGTGCCGAACGCACGACTGGTGAAGAGGACCGACGCGCTGGTGGAGTTCACGGAGCCGATGGATTCGACCAGCGCGGCGATGGCGCTGGTGACCAACCCCGCCGTCACGGCGCTTCCGGTGTTGGATTCGACTGGGAAGAGGCTGGCGTTCGCCAAGGACGAGGACTTGGTCGCGTATCAGGTCTACGGGCTCGACCTGCGCACCACGGCGACGGACCTGGCGGGCAACCCGGTGGGGGACGGCGCGGGTTGCAGGATGGACCCTGGGAAGTGGCTGACGGCGCCGGTGGCCGCGCCCTCGATGGGCGGAAGTGCGGTCGCAATCGATGTGGACGGACTCCCTCATTGGCTTGTATCCAGCGGGGAGGAGATCCTTCTGGAATCCTGGGATGGTCGGGGGCAGTACACCTCGCACATGATTGGGGCACAGTCTCTATACGAATGGATCAGTGGCCTGGATTTTCGGATTGACTCGGCTCCGCGGCCCGATCTGTTGCTCTCCCGTGTCGGGTATCTGGTCACGCTGCGAGGAAACGAGGTCTCGCAGTCGGGGGATGCATTTGTCTCGCTTGAATCGCAAGAACTGCAGGATCTCACCACTGTGGTGAAGGAGGCGCGACTCGAGTATCCGGTCGCGGGAGTCCAGGTGCCTGACCTTCAGCTTTCGGGCCCGGGAATGCTGTTCCAATGGGAGACAACTGGGCACTCATACGGGACCTTTGGGGTGGATCCGGCGGATGCCAAGAGAGTCCTGCTCAAGCCCCAAAGTGGTACCTGGGCCTCGGCCAAGGAGTGGTACCGCTCTCCGGCACCCATTCGAGGCATCGGAGGGGTCGGGTTGGTGCACGAGAAGCCAATCTATCTCCCTGACAAGACGGAACTGCCCTTTGCAGTGGCCGTGGGCGCTTTGACTGTTCCGGTCTTTGGAATGCAGAGACGAAGTCAACGAGAGAATGGGGGGTTCCCAACGGCTGTTGGAGCCGGCTGGATGGCGTGGGCAGAGCCGGTCAAGGCGCAAGGCGTGGACTATGCCGCATTGTATCTGGCGTGCTCAGTGGCGCCGTCGAATCCGTCCAGTTGGAAGCGCTCCCTCGATCTGTCGCCAATTCCTTCCGGGGAACGGAACTCAGGGATTCGGATTGTGGATATTCGAATGGCCAGCAATGACACCGTGGTGGCGATTGCCGTTGGCACGAGTGATGGCAAGGTTGTCTCCACCACCTTGGCCAATGATTGTGTCCTGCCTGTCGCTGCCCAGTGGTCCGCCGCCGAAATGAATGTGCGCGCGACGATTGGAGTGGGTCCAGACGGCAAGGTGTGGAAAGCGACCAGGGTGAAGTAACACACGACGCCGATGGGAGCACTCGCTTCGGCGAGAGTCGCAGGACACCTCGCGCCCGCGGTGGACGTTTGCCCTGGCTCGAGGGGCCAGTCGCGCGTCCCTCCCTGGGGACGCCTCCGGGCTCCCCGGGCCTGTCTCGCCTTCTCCTGTCGACTCATCCGCCTTGCCAGCAGGTCCGTCGCCGTGCGGGGCCACAATCGAGTCCTCGTCGGGCGGGGCTGGCGGCGCTGAGCTTCGTCTGCGGCTTCACCACCGTCATGGGC
>CAZAIE010000725.1:0-4430 GCA_964485035.1 uncultured Myxococcaceae bacterium
CTGCCACGCACGCCTGCGTCGACGGCTTCGTCTGCGTCTCGGGGAAGTGCGTGGCAGGAAGCGCGTCGGCCGACGGCGGCGGGGCAGGGCCGGATGCCGGGACCCCGCCCGATGCGGGCTGCTCCACGCGCTGCGTCGGGAACGTCCACCACCAGTGCGTGGCCGGGGTCACCGAGGTCATCCTCGACTGCACGCTCACGAGTCAGCGGTGCGACCCGGCCGAGGGCTGCGTCACCTCGTGCACCGGACCCTCCGACTGCGCCACCGGCTCGGTCTGCGACCTCTCGTCCGGCCGCTGCGTGGTCTCGCCCACCTGCTCCGGCCCCGACGACTGCCAGGAGGGCGGGTGCGAGTCGGGGGCGTGCATCGTGGCCCCGGACAGCCTGAGCACGGTGGTGCTGCCGGACGGTGGCCTCGACCCGGTGGCCGTCGGCTGCTCGCTCACCGGCGAGGGCTTCGACGCCGGGGTGCGGACGGTGGGCCTGAAGGGCTACGTGGTCACCGCCAACGGCGCGCCCACCGAGACGACCATCGGCGCGACCATCGAGGTCTTCCGCGCGCGCGAGTTCGAGCAGGCCGAGTCTCCCACGGCGCTGACCACCACCGTGGCCTACGACGCGGGCGTGCCCTCCGGCGGGACCGCTCCCGTCTCGGGCTACTCCCTCTCCGGGCTGCCGGTGGGCGAGGAGCTGGTCGTCTCCGTGTCGTTCTCGGGAGGCCTGCCCACGCACCAGTACCTGACGTTGGCCACCGAGGCGGCGAAGCCGGTGCTCGACTGGCACCTCTACTCCTCGAGCCAGGACCTGTTCTCGAAGCTCGCCCAGTCGGCGGGGCTCGCGCTGGACCCCGAGCGCGCGGTGCTGGTGGGGCAGGTGAGTGACTGCCGCGGGCTGCGGGCCTCCCAGGCCACCGCCGCGCTCGACACGCCCTCGACGGTCTTCTACTCGGACCCGTCGTTCTTCGTGGTGGACCCGCTGGCCAAGGCCACCTCGGCGACGGGCCGCTTCTTCGCGTTCAACCTGCCGGCCATTTCCGCAACGCTGGTGGTCGGGTTCGAGCTGACCACCAAGGACGCCTACGTGTCCCGCCCGGTGCGCCTGCGCAAGGGCGCGGTGACCCTGGCCTCGCTGCGGCCGCCGCTGCGCTAGCGCCCTCGCCGGTCCGGTTGACTGCCCCGGGCCGTCGACTATCCTCCCCAGCCTTCCCGTCCCGAGGTCCCCAGAAGGAGAACCCGATGTTCAAGAAGATGTTCGAGCTCGGCGAGGAGCAGGTGGGCAAGCTCGCCCAGCAGCTCCTCTCCAACGAGAAGTTCGTCAACGCCATGCAGACCATCGTGGGGAACACCCTGAAGGCCAAGGGGATGATGGACAAGAACCTGCGCGTCGCCCTCTCGGCGATGAACCTCCCCTCGGTCTCCGACGTGGAGGCGCTGCGCAAGAAGCTGGACGAGTTGGAGGAGACCATCCAGCGGCTCGAGGAGAGCGTCTCCAAGCTCTCGGACCGCAAGTAGCCAGCCCGGAGCCGCCATGCGCCGCATCGCCTTCATCAACGAGAAGGGCGGGACGTGCAAGACCACGCTCGCCGTCAACCTCGGCGCGTGGCTGGCCCGCCAGAAGGGCAAGAAGACCCTCATCGTCGACCTCGACACCCAGGGCCACTGCGGCAAGAGCCTGGGTGTCGACGTCCGCCAGGCCACGCGCACGGTGCTCGACCTCCTGGTCGACCCGGCGCTGCCGGTCGAGGCGGTCGTCGTCCCCACCGCCATCCCCAACCTCTCGCTCGTCCCGGCGAACAAGGCGCTGGCCGACTTCCCGCTCCAGGTGGCGCAGGACGCCGACCGCGACCGCAAGCTGGCGAAGAAGATCGACGCGCTCACCGGCTGGGACTACGTGCTCTTCGACGCCCCGCCGTCGATGGGGCTGGTGACCACCAACGTCTTCTTGGCCACCACCGAGGTCGTCGTCCCGGTGGCGCTCACGTACCTGGCCATGGACGGCTGCGCCGAGGTGCTGGCCACCGTCGAGCGCATGCGCCAGCAGCACCAGAAGGACGACCTCGCGGTGACCATGGTGGTGCCGACGCTGTACCGGCGCACCGCGCTCGCCGACGAGATCCTCGGGAAGCTGGGCAGCTACTTCCCGGACACGCTCTGCAAGACCGCGCTGGGCTACAGCGTGCGCATCGACGAGGCGCAGAGCCACGGCCGCACCATCTGGGAGTACGCCCCGAAGTGCGCGGGGGCGCAGATGCTGGAGGCCATCGCCAAGGAGCTGGTGAAGCGCGCCCCCGCGGGCGCCTGAGCCGCTACTTCTTCTCGGCCTCGTCCAGCCGGCGCTCCAGCTCGGCGATCTTCTTCTCCAGCGCGCCCAGGTCCCGGGCCAGCGCCGGCAGCGTGGAGACGTTCTCCACCGTCTGGCGCACGCGCTCGTCCACGCGCTTCTGCCACTCGTCGAGGGTGCGCTGGCTCTGGGCCACGAACTCGCGGGCCTGCTCGATGGCGTTGGGCCGGGCCTCCGCCGGGGCCTTCGTCTCGTCCCGCCGGAGCAGGCGCTCGGCCTCCTCCTTGATCGACGTGAGCTTGGCGCTCTGCACCGAGAGGAACCCGCTGAGCGACTCGCCGCCGTGGCGGATGATGTCGCGCAGCATCCCCAGCGGCATCTTCGAGCGCTTCTTCTCCTCCTCGAAGATGATCTGCGCCAGCGTCACCGAGGTGAGGTCCTCCTTCGACCGGTTGTCGACGACCTGCACCTCGGTCCCCGCGCGGATCATCTCGGAGATCTCCTCGAGGGTGACGTACCGGCTCTCCTCGGTGTCGTAGAGCTTGCGGTTGGCGTACCGCTTGATGACCTTCGGAGCCCTGGCGGCGTCGGCGAGCGTGTCGTGGTCGGTCATGTCAGGTCCGTGGGAGGTCAGCGAAGGCCAGCGATTCTCGGTGTTTGCGCCCTCAAGTCAAGGCGTCCCCCACCGGCGGGCCAGCCACTGCTGGCGGACCCGGCGGCGCTTTGCGATCCTTGGGCCATGTTCCGCTTCCTGTTGAGCCTCTGTGGGGTCCTGCTCCTCTCGCCGGCTGCGCGCGCCGAGACCTGCTCCGAGGAGCGCGAGAGCTGCCTCGAGTCCTGCCAGGTCGACTACGGCATGGAGGCCGAGCGGGTGAAGCTGGGCAAGTGCGTGAAACGCTGCGAGCAGAGGAAGGAGGACTGCCACGACCTCAAGCGCGAGGAGCGGCTCAACCGCGACTCGCCGCGCGAGCCCATCCCCGAGGAGCGCCGCGCGGGCAGCGACGTGAGCGGCACCGAGCCCGCCGCCGTGGACCTCGAGTCCGAGCCGGAGGCGAAGCCACGCCCAGAGCCGGACGCCGTGGAGCCCGAGCCGAAGCAGTCCCGGGAGGAGACCGAGGACCGGCCCAAGGTGAAGCCGCGCCCCAAGCCGAAGCCCAAGGCCGACGAAGAGGACCCGCCGCCGCGCCGGAAGCAGGACGACGACGACTGGGCGAGGTGAGGCGCTGCGCGCCCGACCTACTGCACGGTGATGCTGCTGGTGGCCACCAGCGTCTCCTCGCCGATGTCGAGGTTGGTCTTCACCAGGTAGCCCTTCACCTGCCAAGTCCCCTTGTCCAGCCGCACCTGCGAGAGGCAGATGTGGGCGTCGGCCGAGGCGCAGCTCGCGTAGTCCTTCTGCGTCAGGGTGTTGAAGTACAGGCGCACGAACCGGCCGCTGAAGTTCGCCTTCGACTCGAAGCGGAACCAGAGGTTGGCCGCGCCGCCCACGCTGTCGAAGGCCGTGGCCTCGCCGGCCAGCTCCATCCCGTTCACCCCCGTGCCGAAGGTGAGGGCGTCCTTGAACCCGCCGTCGCTCCCGGCGCAGGTGGTGAGCGTGGCGACGGCGACGAGGGCGAGCAGGCGCTTCATGGCGAACCTCCCTGGAGGTGGGCGACGGACCGATTGTAGTGGAGCCGAGGAACGGGGACGGCGGGACGAAACGGGCGGCGTCGCTCAGGCCCGAGCAGTGGTCCGTGGCGTCGCGAGCGAGCGCGCGAAGTCGAGCAGGTGCTGCGCGACCGCCCGGGGGTGCTCCATGCAGGGCCCGTGGCCGAACCGGAGCGGCTCGGCGACCTGGGCGTGCGCCGGGAGGTGCTGGAGGAAGAAGTCCCGGTGCTCGCGCGGGAGCACCCGCTCGGCGCCGCCCCAGAGGAAGAGCACGGGCGGACGCAGCCCGCTCACCTCCTCGGGGCGCAGCAGGTCCGCCGGGTCCAGCGCGTCGAGCAGCGCCCTCATCGAGGGGTGCCCGAACTTGCGCCGCACACCCCAGGCCAGCAGGTGGCGGACCGGGCCGTCGAGCTGGAAGACTCGGTCCACGAAGTCGAGCGCCTCGTCGTGGCTCTGCACCCGGAACTGGCGCAAAAACTCGTCGATCTGCGCGGGGCTCATCGG
>CAZAIE010000726.1:0-4429 GCA_964485035.1 uncultured Myxococcaceae bacterium
GCCTCGCGGTCGGACGCCGAGGCGGAGGCCTACCTCCTCGCGAGCAACAAGCTCACCGAGGCGGGTGGCTGGGACAACGAGCAGCTCGCCGGGCTGCTCAAGGACCTCGATGCCCAGGACGCCCTCGACGGCGTGGGATTCACCGACGCGGAGCTCGAGGCGCTACTCGGCGAGGTCGCTGGCACCGGCAACGGTGGCGCCTGCACCGAGGGGCTCACGGATCCTGACGAGGTGCCGGAGGAGCCGGAGGCTGACGCGATCTACGTCATGCCCGGGGAACTCTGGCTGCTTGGCAAGCACCGGCTTCTCTGTGGCGACTCGACCAAGGCCGAAGACGTAGCCCGGCTCATGGGCGGCGAGCGGGCCAATCTCTGCCTGACGGACCCGCCCTACGGCATCGGCGAGAGCTACGAGTCCCATGACGACACGCAGGAGAACCTGCGCACGCTGGCGGCGGGCTTCTTCGGCCACGCGCGCGCGGCGTCGGACGTGGTGCTGTTGACGCCTGGGAACATCAACCAGCGGCACTACCCGAAGCCCGAGTGGACCCTGGCGTGGTTTGTCCCTGCTGGAACCGGCAGCGGGCCCTGGGGCTTCTCCTGCTGGCAGCCCGTTCTCGCCTACGGGAAGGACCCCTACCTTGCGACCGGGAAGGGCCGCAGGCCGGATGCGCTCGTGAAGACGGAGTCTGCAGATGCGACGCTCGCGCATCCCTGCCCTAAGCCGGTCGGCGTCTGGTCGTGGCTCATGGAGCGCGGCTCGCTCGAGGGCGCCCTGGTCCTCGATCCGTTCTCGGGGTCAGGCACCAGCATCATGGCCGCCGAGAAGACCGGCCGCCGCTGCTTCGCGATGGAGCTCGAGCCCAAGTACGTCCAGGTGGCGATCGAGCGCTGGCAGAACTTCACCGGGAAGAAGGCCGAGAGGACCTGAGCCATGGCGCGCGCGAGCAAGGACACGGCGTGCGCGGCACGCCTCGAGTGGATGCCCCTCGCCCAGCTGCAGGCGGCCAGGCGCAACCCGAAGCAGCACAGCAGCGAGATCGGCACCAGCATCGGTCGCTTCGGATACGTCGAGCCCATCGTCCTGGACGAGCGCACGGGTCGGATCGTTGCCGGGCATGGCCGCCGCGAGGCGCTGCAGGCGATGCGCTTGCGCGGCGAGGCACCGCCGGCTGGGATTCGCGCGGAGGGCGACGACTGGCTTGTGCCGGTGCTGCGCGGCTGGGCGTCTCGGTCGGACGCGGAGGCCGAGGCCTACCTCCTCGCGAGCAACAAGCTGACCGAGGCCGGTGGCTGGGACAACCAGGCGCTCGCGGAGCTGCTCAAGGACCTGAGCGCTCAGGACGCGCTCGACGGCGTGGGCTTCACCGACGCGGAGCTCGAGGCCCTACTTGGCCAGGTCGATGGCATCGGCGGGGGGACGGAGGGCCTTACCGACCCGGACGAGGTCCCCGAGGAGCCAAAGGACGAGGACGTCTACGTCAAGGCCGGGGAGCTTTGGGTGCTTGGCAAGCACCTGCTCCTCAGCGGCGACTCCACGAGCGCCAGCGACATCGCTCGGGTGATGAACGGCACCAAGGCGCAGCTCTGCTGGACCGACCCTCCCTGGAACGTCGCCTACGGCTCGGCACAGAACCACCCGAGCTGGAAGCAGCGCACCATCGCCAACGACGACCTCGGCGAGCGGTTCCCCGAGTTCTGCCAGGCGTTCACCAAGGGCATCGCCTCGGTCACGTTGCCCGGCGCCATCCTCTACATGGCGATGAGCGCGCAGGAGTGGCCGACGATCCACGGCGCGCTCTCGGCGGCCGGCTTCCACTGGTCGTCCACGATCATCTGGGCGAAGGATTCGCTGGTCCTCTCGCGCAAGGACTACCACACGCAATACGAGCCCATCTGGTACGGCTGGAACGCCGAGGGCCCGCGCCTGCATCCGCTCGAGGACCGCCAGCAGAGCGACCTCTGGCAGATCCCGCGTCCGAAGCGGTCGGAGGAGCACCCGACCATGAAGCCGGTCGAGCTCGTCGAGCGGTCGATCGCCAACAGCAGCAGACCGGGTGACCTCGTCTTCGAGCCCTTCTCGGGATCGGGCACGACGCTCCTGGCCTGCGAGAAGACGGGCCGGCAATGCCGGGCCATCGAGCTCGAGCCCAAGTACGTCCAGGTGGCGATCGAGCGCTGGCAGAACTTCACCGGGAAGAAGGCGACGCGGGGCTGAGTGATGAGCAAGAAGCTCCACAGGGACGGCGAGCTGAGGCCGCCGCCCGCCGCGCTCCAGGCGCTCGACGCCTGGCTCGACGCGAACGGGCTGCGCCGGTCCGCGCTCGCGCCGGTGCTGGACACGCACCAGGTGCAGATCCACCGGGTCTTCGCAGGGTCCGGCTACCTGTCGGCGACCCAGCGGCGCGCGGTGGAGACGTTCACGAACCGCGCGATCAGCGCGGCCGCGCTCGAGGGCAAGGCCGCCCCTCCCACCAGGATCGAGCCCAAGCGCCGTGTCGTCGCCGAGCCGCCTCCGTCCCCGGTCTCGCCGATCGCCGCCGCGCCACCCGCGCCAGCCGCGAAGCCACAGACGACCGAGGAGGCCGAGCGCGTGGTGGACGAGCTCGCGGCCAAGGCGATGCCCGCGGCGTTCAAGCTCGTCGTGCAGCAGATGGTGCAGGCGAAGAGCGAGTCCGAGCGCCGGCGCTGCGCCGAGATCCTCATCGAGCACCTTCGCGGCAAGGCGAAGCAGTACGAGCGGCGCGAACGCATGGAGCCGCCGGCGACCGACGAGGAGCTGATCGTCGTCTTCAAGCGAATCGAGTCCAACCTTGGAGGAGGCAATGCTCGACCTCTCGCACATGTCGCCGGTGGAGCGGCTGGTGATGACTTTGGGGGCGAAGGGCTTGCATGACGCACTGACGCCGAAGCAGCGCCAGGCGCTGCACTACTGCTGGCCCCTCTGGGAGCGCCCCAGCGTTCGCCTTCCACCGCCGGCCGCGCCCAAGAAGGAGCCGGGGTTCGGCTTGTGGACCGGCCAGCAGGAGCCGCCCGGCGGGTGGCTCTACTGGATCTTCTGCGGCGGGCGCGGAGTCGGGAAGTCCCGGCGGCTCACCCAGTTTGTGCTCGACCGCGCCCAGCGCTTTCCTGGTTGCCGCATCGCCGTGGTCGCCCGCACCGCGAGTTCGCTCTGGGGCGAGGTCGTCGAGGGGCAGTCCGGACTGCTGGCGTGCTCGCCGCCGTGGTTCGAGCCGAAGGTCCAGACGAACAAGCGGCGTCTCGTGTTCCCCAACGGATCGAAGGCCATCCTCTTCACGGGCGAGGAGCCCGACAACCTTCGCGGCCCCAACAACCACTTCGGCGCCGTGGACGAGCTGGCGGCGATGCCCTACGCGGAGGAGGTCTGGCGGCAGCTGCAGATGACCATGCGCTCGGGCCTCCACCCGCAGACGATGGTCGCGACCACTCCGCGCCCGCTCAAGCTCTTGATTCGGCTCACGCAGGACCCGCTCGCCGCGGTGACAGTTGGCTCCAGCTTCGAGAACCGCGCCAACGTCGCAAAGAGCTGGCTGGACGAAAACCTCAAGATCTACGAGGGCACCGCGTTCGGCCGGCAGGAGATCGGCGGGGAGATCCTCGACGAGATGCCAGGCGCGCTCTTCAAGCGCGAGTGGTTCGAGCGGTCGTGGTGCCCGGACGCGCAGCGGGACTCTCCGTTCCGGCGCATCGGCATCGGTGTCGACCCCGCCGAGACGAGCGGCGAGAAGGCCGACAACTGGGGAATCATCGCGGCGGGCATCCGCGAGGACGGGATCATCCAGGTCCTCGAGGACGCCACCGTCAACGCCACCCCCGACATCGCCGCCAAGGCCGCGGTCGCCCTCTACTGGAAGCACGGCGCCAGCTTCATGGTCGCCGACGTCGGCCGCAGCGGCGCGATGGTCGAGTCGATGATGAAGCTCGTCGACCCGCGCGTGCGCGTCCTCAAGAAGGGCGGCAACAAGGGCAAGCGGGCCTGGGCCGAGAGCGTCGCCGTCCTCTACAGCAAGCACCTGATCTTCAACGCCCCGGGGCTCGGGAAGCTCGAGGACGAATGCTGCCAGTGGACCGACGACGTGAAGAGCTGGAGCCCGGACCGCATGGACGCGCTCGCCTATGTGGTCAGCGAGCTGGCGTTCAAGGCTCCGCTCTCCCAGGCCGGGCTCAATCGCGAGGCCGTCGCGCCGCGCCGCATCTGATCGGAGGAGACGATGGGCGACCTGATGTCATTGATGCAGAACAACCCCGTGGCCCTCTCGGCGGGGCTCGCGACCTTCTTCCGGGATGACCGTGCCCCTGGCGGCGAGGCCCACGGCGGTCAGGAGGCGCACGGCCGCGTCCGGAAGCGCCTGCCCTGGTACCACCGCCTGGCCAAGCAACGCGCGGGGGCTCACGCCTGGCGCCAGGCG
>CAZAIE010000727.1:0-4428 GCA_964485035.1 uncultured Myxococcaceae bacterium
CCCCTGCCTCGCTTCGGGTGGTCAAGTGACCGTCGGAAAGAAGAGCCGCACCCAAATCGAACGGTGGCCCGGGCGGAATCGCACAGGACGGCGCCCTTGGGCGGACCCCAGGTCCGCGGGAGAGAGAGCCATGTCCTACGAAGTGCTCGTGGTGGGCGGCGGGTTTGCGGGGATGGCGGTCACGGCGGCGCTGCAGCGGCAGGGCGCGAGGGTCCGCGTGCTCGAAGCCGCGGCCAACCTCGATCCCCGGTTTCGCGGCGAGCTCATCCACCCGCGCGGTGTGCGCGGGCTCGCCTCGCTCGGGCTGCACGAGCCGCTGCTCGCCGCGGGCGGCGTCCCGGTGCGCGGCTTCGCGGTGGCCGAGCCCCAGGGCGACGGGGTCACGGTCCTGCCCTACGCGCCCGAGCGTGGCGCAGGTCTGGGCATCGACCACAAGACGATGGTCCTCGCCCTGCGTCGCGAGGTCACCACGCGCCCCGGCGTGACGCTGACGATGGGGCAGCGGGTCACGGGCTTGAGCGAGGAGCGGGGACGGATCGTCGGGGTGCGGACCGCGACGGAGGAGCTGCGGGCGGACCTCGTCGTCGTGGCCGACGGGCGCAGCACGAAGCTGCGTCGCCACCTCGGCCCCGAGCCGGAGACGAGGCTGCTCTCGACGACGGTGGCGCTGTCGGTGGAGGGAGACCTGCTGCCGCAGCCGGGCTTCGGCCACGTCTTCCTCGGCGCGCCCGGGCCGATCCTCGCGTACCCGTACGGCGAGGGGAGGATCCGCTTCTGCATCGACGTGCCCTCGGGGCCGAAGGGGAAGGAGGCGATGCTGGCCTTCCTCCGGGAGCGCTACGCGCCGCACGTGCCCGGCCGGCTTCGCGAGGCGCTGCTCGCGGCGCTGGAGACGCAGTTCGAGGGCTGCGCGACCCAGGCCATCTCCACGAAGGTCTGCGCGGCGCCGGGGGTGGTGCTCGTGGGCGACTCGGCCGGCTGCGGGCATCCGCTCACCGCCTCGGGGATGACCAACGCCATGAACGACGTGCTCAGCCTCGCGGAGGCGCTCGCGGCCCACGGTCCGACCGACGCGGCGCTCGCGCGCTACCAGCGCGGCCGCTACGACTTCGTGCGCATGCGAGAGCTGTTCACCGAGGCCCTCTACGAGGTCTTCCTCGGGGAGGATCCGGGGTCGAGGGCGATCCAGGCAGGGGTGTTCCGGTACTGGCGCGGCTCGGAGGGGGCACGCGCCCGGTCGATGGCCATCCTCAGCGGTGAGGAGCTGCGGCCCACCCGCTTCGTGGCCGAGTACTCGCAGGTCTTCGGGTTGTCGGCCCTCGACGTGGCGACGAGGGGCACGCCCGGCGCCGAGGGCATCGCCCAGCGCCTGCAGACCCTGCGCTCGCTGGTGCGGGTCGGTTCGGGACGCATCGGAGAGACGGCGCGCCGGGCGACCCGCTCGGCCGTGGAGCGGTATCGGCGCAGGCTCGCGACGCCGGAGGCGAGGGGCTAGCCGGCCCCGTCCCGAAAGGAGCGGGCCGGGGGAACTGCTCTTCGTGGCGTCGATCCCGACTCGACTCCGCTCGGAGGTCCGATGCTCGCGCTGATCCCCGCCATCGCCGTGGCTCTCGCCGCCGCGCCGCCATCGCCTTGGGAAGACCTGGATCAGCAGGCCGCCGCACTGCAGCGGGCGTGGGGTCCGCTCCTCGCTCCGTGCGTCAAGAAGCCGAGGTGGGTCTCCATCGACGTCTCGACGGTCGGCGCGGTCACCCGGGCCGGCTTCTTCCCGGCTGGCCTTGGTGGTCGCGGGCCGACCGCCGAGGAGGCGTGCCTGATGAAGGCGAGGCTCGAGGCGCCTCCGCTGCCCGCAGGGATCGAGCGGCTGCAGCTCCGGGTCTGGACGGGTGACGAGGCCCCCGAGCTCTTCGACGCCGGCCTCTGGAAGGACCCGGTGGCCACGGCGCGACGGTGGGTCTCGTCCGCGGGCGTGGCGGAGTGCGCGGACGTTCCGGCGGAGCTGGTCGTCGTGTTCGATCCAGCCTCGAAGGAGCGGGGCCGCGCCCACCTGCTCGGCTACCAGTTCGAGGGCAAGCCAGCGGGGTTGCAGACGTGCCTGGAGCGGCGAGTGGCGAAGGAGCAGGTCCCTCCAATGCCACGCGGCCTCGGCGGGCTCCAGGTCCGGGTGCGCGTGCGCTGAACGACTACCGTTCGAAAGCGTCTCGGGCCGAGAAGATTCGTGGGGCGCCGCAGCAAGCAGCCGGTGAGGACTGCTCTCAACTCTCGACTCTCGACTCTCGACTCTCGACTCTCGACTGACTCTCGACTCTCGACTGACTCTCGACTCTCGACAGCGGCTCCGCCGCTCTACACTCGGTCAGGAGGTCGTCATGCCCAACCTGCCCGAGCTGCTGGTGGTGGTCCCGCACAGTGGCCTGCAGATCCCCGCGGAGCTTCCCCTCGAGGCCTTCAGCGAGCGCCTTCCGGCGCTGGTGCGCAACGTCGACTGGCACACCGACGCGCTGTACGACTTCCGGGACCTCCTGGACGACCGCCACCTGGTGTTCCCCTACCTGAGCCTCGTGGTCGAGGCCAACCGCCACCCCGACCACCTGGACGACTGCGTCCCACTGCGCGACGTGCACGGCGAGGCGCTCTACCGGCTGGGCTGGGAGCCCAGCGTCGAGCTGCGGCGACTGCTGGTGCTCAAGTACCTCGCCACCTTCCACAAGCGGGTGGAGGCGGCCATCCTCGCCGGCGCGGAGTTCCTGCTCGACGCGCACTCGACGGTTCCGGCGCGCGGCGTCGCCGCCAACCAGATCGAGCTGATGAACTTCCAGCACTCGGCCCTCGACGACGGGCCGAAGCGCTTCTCCCCGCGGGCGTACGTGGAGACCTACGCCGAGGAACTGCAGAAGCGGCTCCCCGAGGTGAAGGTCACCGTCAACCAGTCGGAGTACTCCTCCGTGTACGGCCACGTCTGCGCCGAGCACTCCATCGACACCTTCGGGCGCACCGGACGCCGGGTCCCGGCCATCCTCCAGGAGACGTGCGAGCGGCTCTACCGCGCGCCCGGGGCGGCGCCGGACCTGCAGGCGCTGAACCGGCTGCGGCGCGCGTTCGCCGAGGCGCTGGCGCGGACCATCCAGAAGGTGAGGGCCGTGGGCCAGGTGGAGAACGTGCTGAACCTGCACTCGCTGCGGCAGACCTTCGACTTCGACTGCGGGGCGAAGGCGCTGCAGGTGGTCTTCGCCTACTACGGCGTGGAGATCCGCGAGGACGCGCTGCTCGCCGAGCTCGAGGCCGACCCGGTCCACGGGGTCTCGGTCCAGAAGATCATCGAGGTGGGGAAGGCGCACGGCTTCCGCGTCGAGGCCGGCACCGGCTGGACGGTCGATGACCTGCGCCGCCACGTCACCGCCGGGCACCCGGTGCTGGTGCTGCTGCAGGCCTGGGCCGACCGGCACCTCTCGCTGGAGGAGTGGCAGGAGGACTGGGACGACGGGCACTACGCCATCGTCATCGGCTACGACCAGGGGGTGCTGGTCTTCGAGGACCCGGCCTCGTTCCACCGCACCTGGCTGGAGGAGCGGGAGTTCCTCGCCCGCTGGCACGACCTGGACCCGCGCACCGGGGAGAAGCTGGAGCGGCAGGGCGTGGTGCTGCTGGGGCGCGAGCCGGTGGGCCACGGGCTGCAGCGCATGGAGTGAGCTGGGCGGGGCCTGAGGCCTGCTCTCGACTCTCAACTCTCGACTCTCGACCGCGGCTCCGCCGCTCGATGGTCGTCAGGGGCACATCGGTTGCGGCGGAGCCGCGCTGTGGGCTCAGTCCGGTCGCAGGAGGATGTCGGAGAGGACCTCCGGGGGGCAGGGCTTGTGCAGCACCCAGTCGGCCACCCGCTCCGCGGCCTCGGTGGGGAAGCCCGAGAGGAGGACGCAGCGGGTCTGGGGCGCGCGCCGCTTGATCTCCGTCAACAGCGCCACACCGTCCATGCCCGGCATGCGCAGGTCCGTCACCACCACATCGAACGGGCACGCCCGCTGCTCGTCCAGCGCCTCGTCCGCGCTGGTGACCCACACCGCCTCGCAGTCCTTCAGGTCGCGCCGCAGCCGGTCCTGGAGTCCAGCCAGGACGAAGGCCTCGTCGTCGACGAAGAGGATGCGCCGCCGCGGCGCCTCGTGCGCCGGGGCGTGCAGTCCCACCGCAGACTCCAGCGCCGCCTGTCCCCAGGGGCGCTCCAGCACCCCGTGGAGCGTCCACAGCTGTTCGGCAGGGAGCGCCGCGAGCTGCGCCGGGTCGCCGACCACGACGCGGCGGCGGTGGGGGAAGCGCTCCAGCACCCGGTGCAGCAGCCCCGGACCGTCGCGCGCGACCAGCGCCGCGTCAAGCAGCACCGACCCGAAGAGCTGGTTCGAGCGCCGCAGCCACTCCTCCGCTCCCGCGAGGCTC
>CAZAIE010000728.1:0-1430 GCA_964485035.1 uncultured Myxococcaceae bacterium
GTCCACCAGGAGGATTCGGTTCATGGGAGCGGGGCAGCGGGCAGCGGGTGGCACCGGGAGAGTGGGGGGCAGGGCGCGGGAGGTCAACTCCCCTGGGGGTCGCCCCCCTCCGCGGCGCCGGTGTACCGGCGCACGGTGGCCAGCAGCACGTCGAGGTCGATGGGCTTCTTCAGGTAGCCGTCCGCGCGCACCGAGCCCGGGTCGGCCCCCCGCGCGTCGCCGGAGAGCACCACCACCGGCACCTGCGCCAGCTCCGGGTCCCGGACCTGCTCGGCCCGGAACTGCCACCCGTTCATCTTCGGCATCATCAGGTCCAGGAGGATGAGGCAGGGCCGCTCGCCGGCGCGCAGCGCCTGCAGCGCGTCGTGGCCGTCGTCGAAAGACAGCACCCGCCACCCCTCCAGCTCGAGCAGCTGGCTCACCATCGCGCGGATGTCGGTGTCGTCCTCGACCAGCATCACCGCACTCACGGCTCACCTCGCTGCATCTCCGCCACGTCTTCCACGTCCGGCCCTGCCAGCGGCAGCTCCACGGTGAAGGTGGAGCCCGCCCCGGGCGCGCTCTGCACCCGGATGGAGCCGCCCAGCGCCTCCAGCACCCGCCGCACGATGTACAGCCCCAGCCCCAGCCCGCTGTAGTGCCGCGCCGAGACTGCCCGCTCGAACCTCTCGAAGATGCGCCCCTGCCGCTCCACCGGGATGCCGATGCCCTGGTCCACCACCGAGAGGGTGGCGAAGGTGGCCGCGCCGGAGACCTCGAGCTGCACGGGCTTGCCGGCCCCGTACTTGAAGGCGTTGGAGAGCAGGTTGGCCACCACCTGCTCCAGGCGCGGGCGGTCCCAGCGCCCCACCACCGGGGCCTCGGCCTTGAGCGTGACCACGCACCCCGCCCGCGCCGCCTCGGGCGCGGTCTGCGTCGCCATCTCCCGCACCACCGCCGCGAGGTCCACGTCCTCGAGCTGCAGCTCCAGCCGCCCAGCCTGGATGCGCGAGACGTCCAGCAGCCGGTCGATGAGCTGGGCCATGCGCCCGCTCTGCCGCACCGCCGTCTCCAGCGAGCTGATGAGGAACTCGGGCGGCACCTTGGAGAGCGAGTCGGTGCGCGAGAGCCGGAGCAGCCCCTGCGCTGCGAGCTGCAGGCTGGTGATGGGGGTGCGCAGCTCGTGGCTGGCGATGGAGAGGAACTCGTCGCGGGCCCGCACCGCCTCCTGGGTGCGCAGGTAGAGCCGGGCGTTGTCCACCGCCAGCGCGGCGCGGATGGCGAGGTCCTCGGCGAGGCCGCGGTCCCGCTCGCCGTAGCGCCGGCCGCTGCCGCCCCACACCAGCGAGATGGCCCCCAGCCGCCGCCCCCGCGCGGTGAGGGGCACGATGAGCACCGATTGGATGCTGTCTCTTATACACATCTCCGAGCCCACGAGACAAGAGGCAATC
>CAZAIE010000728.1:1440-3964 GCA_964485035.1 uncultured Myxococcaceae bacterium
GCACCGATTGGATGCCCAGCCGCCGCAGCAGCGCCTCGTGCTCGGGGTCGCGGGAGATGGACTGGAGCAGCTCGTCGGTCACCACCGGGTGCAGCTCGGAGACGCCGGTGCGCAGCACCCGGGGCACGCCCGCCGGGCCGTTGAGCGAGGGCGGGAAGCGGGAGCGCAGCTCCTGGGCCACGTCGGCGAGCCGCGGGTCGACGTGGGCCACCGCCACCCGGTGCAGGCTGCGGTCTTCCTCCACCACGTCCACCACGCACCAGTCGGCGAAGTTGGGCAGCGCCAGGTGCGCCACCCGCTCCAGCGTCGCCGCCCAGTCGAGCGAGGCGGCGAGCAGGCGGCTGGCGTCGGCGAGGAAGGCGGTGCGCCGCTGCGCGTCCTCGGCGGCCTCGCGGGCGGCCTGCTCCTGGGCCAGCAGGCGGGAGCGCTCGGCTTCGGCGTGGTGCCGCTCGGTGGCGTCGCGCAGGTGCCAGCCGCGGCCGTAGTAGAAGCCCTCGCCGCTCTTCACCGGGGTGCAGGTGACGTCGAGGATGCGCCCGTCCTTGAGCTTGAGCTCGGTGGCGTGCGCCGTCTCCGCCGAGGTCATGTGCTTCTCGAAGCGGTGGCGCGCGTCCTCGGGCTCGAGGATGCAGTCGCCCAGGAGGGCGAACACCCGGTCGCGCTCCAGCGGCCCGCCGCCCAGCGCGAAGAGCTCGCGGAAGCGGCGGTTGCAGGTGACCAGGCCGTCGACGGAGACGAAGAGCATGCCGTCGAAGGAGGCCTCGCGCTCGCTCTCCAGCAGGGTCTTCTGCTCGTAGAGGCGCCGCTCGCTCTCCAGGGTGCGGGCGTAGAGCTGGCGGTGGAGGAGCGCGGTCCGGACGATCTCCACCAGGCGCTCGACCACGCCGTGGTACTGCACCGGCAGCCGCGGGCCGCCCTCGAAGAAGAGCAGCAGGCCGCAGCCCACCCGGCCCTGGGTCTCGGCGGCGGTGACCCGGAAGTTCCAGCGCACCAGTCCCTCGCGGGCGAGCTCGGGGTAGGGCAGCAGCAGGCCTGCCGGCTCCTGGGCGCCGCGGGCGTCGAGCGGCAGCCGCCGGGAGGAGCGGGAGAGGCCGGCGGCGCCCATGAGCTTGAGCGGGCCCTCGCCGTCGCCCAGGCAGAGCGCGGCGACGCACCCCAGCCGCACCGCCAGCCGGTCGAGGAAGTCGTCCATCGACCGGCGGGGGTCGAAGAGGTCCAGCGCCGAGACGGTGAGCTCCTGGAGCACGCTCGCGCGCGCCAGCCGCTCCTCGGTGAGCTTGAGCTCGGAGTCGCCGACCATTCAGCGCCCGTCCCTGGCCACGCAGCCCATCCCGAACCCCCTCAGCCGGGCAGCGCCAGCACCGCCGCGGTCTTGTTGTGGAACTGCGCCACGCCCGTCCCCAGCGCGCCCACCTCACCGAAGGTCAGGCAGCCCAGCAGCGGGGTGTCGCCCAGCGCCTGCTGGAAGCCCCGCAGCTCCTCGTCCACGCGGTCGCCCATGAGCATCATCCGGGAGACGCAGTCGAACACCAGGGCGCCGCCCAGCGGCCCGCCGACGGCCGCGCGCGCCGCCTCGCCGGCCGAGTGGGCCGCCGCCACCAGGTCCTCGTGGCCGGACTCCATGACCCGCACCAGCGAGCCGTCGGGGACCTCGGCCATGCAGCGCAGGCTGCCGTCCTCCTCCACGGCGATTGGGTCGCGGATGAGGTGGTCGCCGTCGGCCTGGGGGATGCCCAGCGGGTGGCTCATGGCGAAGGTGGTGAAGCCCTCGCGGGTGACGTCGTCGCCGCGCAGCGCGGCGGAGCGGCGGTAGACCTCGAAGGCCTGCTCGTACTCCAGCTCCAGGGCGAGCGGCCCGCGGGCGCGGGTGACCATGGTGGGTGGGCCATAGGGGCGCCAGCCGTGGCGCATCCCCGCGCCGAACGTGCCGGGGAGGTCGATGGCCGCGGCGACGGCATGGTCGCTGAAGGCCTTGCCGCGGGCGAACTGGGCGGTGCGCTTGAAGTTCAAGGCGTCGCCTGCGCCGCCGCCGGTCCAGGCCACCGCGGTGCCGCCCTCGTGGACGGCGCCGCGGACGACCTCGGCGCCGTGGCCACCGAGGGCGTTGAGGAAGAGCAGGACGGCGCGGCCGCGGCCGGGGCTGGGGGCGGGCATCTGGTCCAGGGCGCGGGCGACTGCCGCGGCGCCGGCGGAGCGGGGGTTGCCGCCCACCGGCCCCGCGGCGCCGATGCCGACGTAGGCCTCGCGGGAGGAGATGACGCCCACCACCAGGCCGTGGCGCAGGAGCTCGGGTCCGGTGAAGACCGCGGCGGCGCTGCAGCCCACCCAGGGCAGGGTGTGGAGGCTGCGGGAGACGTGCTCGGCGAGGGGCTCGGGGGCGAAGCCCTCGGTGGCGAAGACCACCGCCAGCACCGGGTGCTGGGCGCCTTCGAGGGCTGCGCCGGCTGCCTCCGCGACCGCTTCGGCGACGCTCGTGCGGGTGGACCGGCCGATGTGCAGACGGGCGATCAAGCGGCCTCTCGGG
>CAZAIE010000728.1:3974-4424 GCA_964485035.1 uncultured Myxococcaceae bacterium
CGGCTGGAGTTCACGGTAGCCCCCGGCCGGGAGCGAGACAACACGGGGTGCGGGTCGGCGGCGAGGGGCTGCTCAGTGAACCGGGCCCTCGGGGAGCTTGGCGAGGTCGATGATCCCGAAGGTGGCCTCGTAGCGGTTGATGTTGTCCTGCAGGGCGAGCATGAGGCGCTTCATGTGCTGCGGGCTGGTGATGACGCGCGAGCGGACCTTGGCCTTGGGCTGCTGGGGCTGGACGTAGATGAAGTCCAGGGTGAACTCCGCGGGGGTGTGGTTCACCATCGCGAGGTTGCAGTACACGCCCTGTGCGGTCTGGTCGTCGAGTTCGATCTGGAGCTGGACGTCCTTGGGGGCGGCGGGGGCGGCGGGCTTGTCGGACATGGCGTGTCTCCTCGTGAGTCGGCGCGGGCATCTTAGCCGCCCCGGGGGAGAAAGGACGGGGCGGCTAAGATG
>CAZAIE010000729.1:0-4415 GCA_964485035.1 uncultured Myxococcaceae bacterium
TCGGGCGTCCTCGGTGGCGAGGCGGTCGAACACCGCGATGGCGTCGTCGAGGCGCAGGTTCAGCTCCAGCGGGTACCAGGAGGTGTTGAGGAGCCAGCCCTTCACCACCGCCTGGTCCGCGGGAGGAACGAGGGCCAGCACCTTCTGGAGCGCAGCCTCCCCGCCCCGCTCCCGGACGTACGCCAGGCGGGAGAGCAGCACGCTCCCGCGGATCCCCGGTGACTCCCCACGCCGAGCCATGCGCCCCTCCCGTCAGGGCAGAAGCTTCAGTGAAGACAGCGAGAGCTCGAACTGGTTCTCGCGCCTGTCCGCCCCCGCTTCGGGCGACTCCAGCCTCAGCAACAGGAACCGGTCACCGGCGGGCAGGTAGTAGATGAGCGACCGCTGGCCACCGTCGCGCACCGACCAGCGAACCACCTTGCCCGCGGGGATGGACCCGAGCCGCGAGTCCGCGACGGTCCCAGCCACCTGCAGTCCCGCCGCGCGGGTGACGGCCTGGAACAGCGGCGCAAGTCCCGCTTCGTCGATGGCGGGGGGCTGCCCCTGGACCGACCTCAGCTCGAGGCCACCGGTGAAGCTCGCCACCCGCGGCGGGCCCGCCGACTCCCCAACGAGTTCCACGCCGCGCGGAGGCTGGTAGCGCACCTTCATCTCTGCACTCTCGAACCGGTTCGAGCACCCCGCGAGGAACAGGCCGAAAAGGACGACCCAGCGACGCATCGCGACCCGCCTCCTTGTGCGAACCCGACCGATTCCCACCGTGAAGGACGCCATCAGACCTCCCGGCCCCGCCCGGATGCAAGCGCCGATACGCACGCAACTTTCCCGGCGCGCCGGCCGATGACCCCATACACAGCCCGGAGCCAGGACATGCCCAAGGTCACGCGCACCACGACCTCCCCCGCCGCACCGCCTCCTCCCGCGACCCTCGGCCGGGGAGCCACCGGCCAGGCCGTGCGCGAGCTCCAGCAGCTCCTGCGCGACCACGGCCAGGCGATCACCGTGGACGGCCAGTTCGGCCCCCAGACGGACGCCGCCGTCCGCGCCTTCCAGCGCTCCCAGGGGCTGACCCCCGACGGCCTCGCCGGCCCCAAGACCCTCGCCGCGCTGCGCGGCACCTCGACGACGACCACCACGCCGCTCTTCCCCGACGGCATGGACACCCCGACGACGCAGCCCGGGACGGTCTCCCACTCGACGCCGATCACCGGGCTGCCCGAGCGCCCCGCGGACGCGATGACCGGCAGCGAGTTCATGGCGCGCACCGCCGGCATGAACCGCACCCAGCGCGAGGCCGCGATCCTTTCGGAGCTGCAGAAGGGCAACCTCCCCGACTTCCTGCGGCAGTGGAAGGAGGTCGAGGTCTCGACCGTGGGCCCGGACGGGAAGAAGCACACGGGGACGGTCCGGGTGATGCCCGACTACCTCGCCATCGGGTCCAACGAGGACTTCGTCCGCATCCCCATGAACCCCCTCACCGCCCAGCGCCTGGCGGACCAGTACGGGTGCTCGCTGCCCACCACCAAGCTCGTCGACGAGATCTGGAAGCAGGCGGAGACGAGGCTCACCCCCAGCCCCATGAAGGCTGGGCCCCAGATGATGTCCAACGACTACTACCTGCGGCACCAGCAGACGGTGGAGCGGCAGCGGGCGGGGCAGCCCCTGGGGGCGCTCACCGCGGGCCACAAGAAGGACATCGTCGTCTCCAACCGGCTCGCCGCGCACCCGACGCAGGTCGCCATCTACGGGTGGCACCAGGCGAACGGCAAGCCCATCCAGCCGCTCTCCACGGTCCACGAGAACACCTACGCCGACTACAGCCACGGCGCGCGCATGGTGGCGGCGACGATGGTGGTGGACAGCGTGGAGCGTCCGCTGGAAGACGTCCTGCGCGACCCGGTGCTCTGCAAGCTCTTGAGCAACGAGGGGCCGATCCGCGATCCTCGCCAGCCTGTCTGAGCGAGGAGTCGACTTGGAGAACTGGATTGGTGCCGTCGCCGCGGTGCTCACCACCGTGGCCTTCGTCCCGCAGGCCCTGAAGGTCATCCGCGAGCGCGACACCCGCGCGCTCTCGCTGGGCATGTACGTGCTGTTCACCGCCGGCGTCGCGCTGTGGTTCGTCTACGGCCTGATGATCCGCAGCGTGCCGGTCTGCGCGGCGAACGGCATCACCGGCGTGCTCTCGGCGATCATCCTGGTCCTCAAGCTCCGGCACGGCTGAGCGACCAGGCGTCCGGGCGTCGCGGCGCTTGGCGCGGGGTCGGCTTTTTGCGAGGCTGCGCGGCTCCTCTTTTCCGAGGTCGCCATGGCCGACGCTCCCCGCCCCGAGACGAGCCCCGAAACGGCGGTCTCGATGCCCGAGAACGCCTACCGCGAGCTGAAGGAGAACGAGACCTACACTCCGCTGGTGGCGCCGGGGCAGGTGGTGCCCGAGGTCACCGGGCGCAGCGTCGCCTTCGGCATCGCCAACGCCGTGTTCTGGTCGGCGGCGGTCGCCTACCTCACCCTGAAGCTGGGTCAGGGCCTCGAGGCGGCCATCCCCATCGCCATCCTGGCCATCGGCTTCTCGGCGGCGCTGAAGCGCCGGTCCACCCTGCTCGAGAACGTCAACGTCCTCGCCTTCGGAGCCACCAGCGGCATCGTGGTGGGGGGCAGCCTCTTCGTCATGCCCGCCATCCACATCCTCGGGCTCGACGACCTCAGCGGCTTCTTCCAGATCTTCTTCGTCCCGCTGCTGGGCGCGGCGCTGGGCGTGCTCTTCCTCATCCCGCTGCGCCGCTACTTCGTCTCGGACATGCACGGCCGGCTCCCCTTCCCGGAGGGCACCGCCATCGCCGAGGTGCTGGTGACGGGCCAGAAGGGCGGCAAGCAGGCGCGGGTGCTGCTGGGCGCCGCCGGGCTGGGCTTCGTCTACGACTCCCTCACCACCCTCTTCGAGGCCTGGCGCGAGAACTTCTCCACCGCGGCCTTCAGCTTCCTCTCCGGGGTCACGGAGAGGACCAAGGCGGTCTTCGCGCTGAACACCACCGCGGCCATCGCCGGCCTGGGCTACCTCATCGGCGTGCGCTACGCGGCGTACACCGTGGCCGGCTCGCTGCTCTCGTACCTGTTCATCGTCCCGCTCTTCGGCTTCATCGGTCAGTACGCGCCGCAGGCGGTCATCGGCGTGGGCGTGCCGCCGCTCTCGGCCATGGACCCCGAGCGGCTCTTCGACGAGTACGCCCGCTACATCGGCATCGGCGGCATCTTCATGGCGGGGCTGGTGAGCATCCTCAAGATGCTGCCGGTGATGGGCCAGGCGCTGCGCCAGGGCGCGAAGGGGCTCATGGCCGGGCGGGGCGCCGACGCGAAGCTGCCCCGGACCGAGCAGGACATCCCCATGCCCATCGTGCTGGGGCTGATCGTCGCGGTCATCGCCGCCACCTGGCTCTACTTCCGCTTCGCGGTCCTCGCTGGCCAGGCCTCGCCCTCGGCCACCGCCACCTTCGCGGTCCTCATCGCGGTGGTCGTCTCGCTGCTCTTCTCCGCGGTGAGTTCCTGGGCGGTGGCGATGATCAGCGTGACCCCCATCTCGGGCATGACGCTGATGACCCTCATCGTGGGCGCGGTGCTGCTGCGGTGGGTGGGACTGACCGGCCGCGAGGGGATGCTGGGGGTGCTGCTCATCGGCGGCGTGGTCTGCACCTGCCTCTCCATGACCGGCTCGCTGGTGACGGAGTTCAAGGTCGGCTACTGGCTGGGGGCGACCCCGCGACGCATCCAGTGGGCGAACCTCCTGGGCTCGGTGATCGCTGCGGTGATGGTGACGGCCGTGATGCTGCTTTTGGCCCGCGTCTACGGCTTCCAGCGCACCGAGGCGCACCCCAACGCGCTGCCCGCACCGCAGGCCAACGCCATGGCCGCGGTCCTCAGGTTCCTCATGGAGACGGGGGACCCCACCAAGTGGTACCTGCTGGCCTTCGGCGGGGCCATCGCGCTGGTCATCGAGCTGTTGGGCGTTTCCTCGCTGGCCTTCGCGCTGGGGATGTACCTGCCCATCGAGTACAACTCGCCGCTCCTGGTCGGCGCGCTGGTCGCCCACTTCGTGCGCCGGAGCACCGACGACGAGCCCCTGCGCCGGGCCCGCACCGACCGCGGGGTGCTCATCTCCAGCGGGCTCATCGCCGGCGGCGCCCTGGCCGGGGTGTTCGCCGCCCTGGTGCAGTTCGTGGAGAAGGACGTCCTCGGCTCGGCCTGGGTCGAGCGCACGCTCCCCTCGCTGGCCGGGGCGAAGCTGCCGCGCATCGGGTTCACCGAGGGCAACGCGGCCAACCTGCTGGGGCTCGCGATGTTCCTGGCCGTCTGCGGCTACATCTACTGGGACGCCCGCCGGGCCCGGCGCGAGGACGCCGGCCCCAGCCTGTCTGCCTGAGGAC
>CAZAIE010000730.1:0-4415 GCA_964485035.1 uncultured Myxococcaceae bacterium
TGACGAGGTCAAGGCGATCGCCACGCGCCTGAAGCGCGCGAACGGTCACCTCGCGTCGGTGATCCGGATGCTCGAGGAGGGCCGCGAGTGCGAGGATGCGCTCACCCAGCTCGCCGCGGTCAGTGAGCGCCGGGTCGAGCAGCTGGTGAACCCCGCCCTCTCCGGCCTGCCCCCGTTCCTGGCCAAGAACAGCGGCCTCAACTCGGGCTTCATGATCGCCCAGGTGACCGCGGCCGCCCTGGTGGTCGAGAGCCGCATCCTCAGCCACCCCGCCTGCGTCGACTCCATCCCCTCCTCCGCCGGCCGCGAGGACCACGTCTCCATGGGCATGACGGCAGCGCTCAAGGCGCGGCAGGTGGTGGACCACGTCCGCAACGCCCTGGCCATCGAGCTCCTGTGCGCGGCCCAGGCCCTGGACTTCCGCAAGCCGCTCAAGGCGGGCCGGCGCGTCCAGGCTGCCTGGGAGCGGCTGCGTCAGGACGTCCCCTTCATGGAGTCCGACCGCGAGCTGCACCGGGACATCGCTGCAGTCGCCGCTCTCGTCGACTCCGGCGAGCTGCTCCGCGCGTCCCGAGCCTGAGCGGTCGCGTGCACCACTTCTGAGACACTCCCGCGCGCCTTTCTTGGGCCAAGCAGCGTCAAGAACCTGTAATCACTAGAGATTACAGGTCATTCCGGGATATTCCCTGCGGGGCAGGCCCGTGATAGAACGCCGCCGCCTTTCGGGCCACAGGTCCACGGGCCAACCAAGGAGTCGACAGCAATGAAACGGAAGACCTTCCGACCCACCAAGCACGCCGTGGGCGTCCTCACCAGCGGCGGCGACGCCCCGGGGATGAACGCGGCGGTCCGCGCGGTGGTCCGCGCCGCGGTGCACTACGGCATGGACGTGTGGGGCATCGAGCGCGGCTACGCGGGGCTCCTGGAAGGCCAGTTCGTCAAGATGGACGCGTCCTCGGTGGGCAACATCATCCAGCGCGGCGGCACCATCCTGCGCACCGCGCGGTCCGAGGAGTTCACCACCAAGGCCGGCCGCGCCAAGGCCGCCCGGGAGCTGAGCCACCGCGACATCGAGACCCTCATCGTCATCGGCGGCGACGGCACCTTCCGCGGTGGCGACCTGCTCGGCGCCGAGCACCACGTCAAGGTCATCGGAGTCCCCGGGACCATCGACAACGACGTGGCCTTCACCGACGCGACCATCGGGTACGACACCGCGGTGAACACCGCGCTGGACGCCATCGACCGCATCCGCGACACCGCCGCGGCGCACGAGCGCTTCTTCATCATCGAGGTGATGGGCCGCGCCTCTGGCCACATCGCCAACGCGGTGGGCGTGGCGTGCGGCGCGGAGGTCATCGTCATCCCCGAGATCCGCCGGGACCTCAACGAGATCGCCGCCAAGCTGGAGCGCGGCAAGGCGCGCGGGAAGACCAGCTCCATCATCATCGCCGCCGAGGGCAAGAAGGCGGGCGAGGTCTACTCGCTCTCCGACCAGATCTCCAAGCGCATCGGCGTGGACATGCGGGTGGTGGTGCTCGGCCACATCCAGCGCGGCGGCAGCCCCACCGCGCGGGACCGCATCCTGGCGACGCGCATGGGCGCGGCGGCCGTCCACGCCGCGTTCGAGGGCCGCAGCGGCGTGATGATCGGCGAGAAGGACGGCAACATCGTCGAGGTGCCGCTGGACCAGGTCACGCGCACCAAGAAGAAGAGCGACCTCGAGCTCTACGAACTCGCGAAGATCCTGTCGATCTGACGCGAGGCAGGGGGGGGCATGCGCGCTGGGTTCCTGCAGTTCACCCCGGCCTGGGGTGACAAGCAGGCCAATCTCGACCGCCTGCGGGCGCTGCTCTCGCACGCCCGGGCGGAGCTGATCGTGCTGCCGGAGCTGTGCACCACCGGCTACCAGCTCGCCCGGCACGAGGCCGAACGGCTGGCCGAGCCCTTCCCTGGCGGCGCCACCTGCGAGGCGCTCGAGGCGATCGCCCGGGAGCAGGACCTCTTCCTGGTCGCCGGCGTGGCCGAGCGCGCGGGGGACCTGCTGTTCAACTCGGCGATCCTGGTCGGGCCCAAGGGACACGTCGCGACCTACCGCAAGACGCACCTCTTCGGCCGGGAGCCCGAGGCCTTTGCCCCGGGGGACACCGGCTTTCTCGTCCACGACGTGCGCGGCGTGCGCGTCGGCCTGATGGTCTGCTTCGACTGGGCCTTCCCCGAGGCCGCGCGCACGCTGGCCCTCGCTGGCGCGCAGGTGCTGGCCCACCCCTCGAACCTGGTGCTCCCCTTCTGCCAGCAGACGATGCCCGTGCGCTGCCTGGAGAACGGGGTCTTCGCCATCACCGCGAACCGCGGCGGCACCGAGCACCGACCCCCGGCCGAGCCGCTCTGCTTCTCGGGGCACAGCCTCGTCGCCGGTCCGCGCGGTGAGGTCCTCGCCTCGGCCGGCGACGACCGGGACTGCCTGACGCTCGTGGACCTCGACACCGACCGCGCCTGCGACAAGCGGCTGACCCCGTTCAACGACCTGCTGCGCGACCGCCGGCCGGCCCTGTACCACCTGGCGTAGCGAGCCTCGACGCAACGTCGAGAAGAGGACAGCATCCACAGGACAGGGTGCTTATGACTCCCCCAGGCGCACCCGACCCGCTCTCGGAGGATCCCATGGCTCTCGCCGACGTCCGCTCCGCCCTCGAATCGCTCACCTACCCCGTGACGGTGGTCTCGGTCGGTCGCGGCGGGGTGGAGAACGCCCTCACCGTCTCGTGGATCGCCCAGGCCTCCTTCGAGCCGCCGATGGTGATGTTCTCGGTGGACCAGCGCCACTACAGCGAGGAGCTGTTGCGCAGCACCAAGAACTGCGTGGTGAACGTGCTGGGCGAGGACCAGGTGAAGCTCGCCGGGCAGTTCGCGCACCAGGCGATGTCGGGCGAGGACAAGTTCGCGGGCCTCGCCACGCGCGAGTCGGACACCGGAGGCCGCATCCTCTCCGAGGCGCTCGCGTGGATGGACTGCGAGGTCGCGGCGCTGCACCCCGCGGGCGACCACGTGGTGGTCATCGCCCGGGTCCTCGACGGAGGCGTGCAACGGCAGGGAGCGGCGCTCACCACCGCCTCGGGCATCCGCTACCGGAAGTAGACCCCCAAACCGACTGCCGCCTCGCCCGAATCAGGTGTCGGATTCGGACGCCGACCAGGCCTCTTCGACTTCCCAGAAGCGAGGGGAAGACAGCCCCTCCTCTCGCAGCAACCGAATGAGCTCGAAGTACTCGTCCTCGTCCAACTGCGTCCAGGCTTTGTCGCCACACGACGAGAGGCGGGGCTTCTTCGCCAGGTTCTGGAGCAGGATCCGGTCGATGGGCGGATGTGCGACGGACGCCAGCGGGTGCTCGGCGTGCCCCCCGCACACGACCAAGGCCTTGATGTAGATGGCCACCAGCTTCGCCGCCCGGCCGTACCCTGCATCCGGGTGCGCCGGCAGAAGATGGCCAACAATCCGGCGACAGGTCTCGCGATGGAACTGGTCGAAGGCTTCAGCGGAAGCAGGCCAGTTCTGCCACTCGGCGCTGCGGAGCCTCTCCGGCAGCCCGCTCGCTTCGAGCGCGGAGATGAGTTCGGGGACACTGGCGAAGGCCCGCTGGGCAGCCCGCGCTGCCGCCCATGCAGCAAACCGATGCCGATGCTCGTCAAGGGAGTAGGCCATTCGTGACTCCCAGTGCCGCGCGACGGACCCGCGCGAGCTACCGCCGCCGTCGCAGCGGCACGAGCGCCAGCAGCCCGAAGAGCACCAGCGGGTCCGCCCCTGGCACGCCACAGCCGCAGCCCTTCTTCTCCTCGGGCTCGGTGGTGCTGCCCGCGTCGGGGCCGGCGACCACGGTCGAGGCGTCCGGGCCGGGCTCGCCCGCATCGGCAGGCATGGGCACGCAGACGCCCTTCAGGCACGTCCCGCCGGGGCACTTCTTCCCGTCGGGGGCGAGTTCGTTGGAGCACTTGCCCGAGAGCGTGTTGCAGGTCCCCGAGAGGTGGCACTCGTCGACCGGCGCGCAGGCCTTGGCCTCGCCCAAGCACTTGCCGCCCTGGCAGGTCTCGCTGAGGATGCAGAGGTTCCCGGTGCTGCAGGTCTTGCCTTCGTTCTCGGGCGTCGAGACACACTGACCGCTCTCGGGAACGCACGAGTAGCTGTAGCAGATGGTCTTGGGTATCCCACAGGGGAACGGGAGTCCGGTGCACACCCCTGCCTGACAGGTGTCCTGCCCCTTGGTGCACTTGTCGTTGTCGTCGCACGCCGTCCCGTCTGCCTTGGCCAGCGACACGCACTCGCCCGTGGCAGCACACGTTCCGGGCTGGTGGCACTGGTCCGACGCAGGGCAGGTCTTCACCGACGGGTCGACGGTCCCCTTGCACTGCCCTGCGGCG
>CAZAIE010000731.1:0-4414 GCA_964485035.1 uncultured Myxococcaceae bacterium
CTCCAGGCCAAGAGGGAGGTCACCGGGGACGGGGTCCGGGACCGCTCAGCGCAGGAGTGCCTGGTGCAAGAGGAAGAGGTCGGGGCCGGGGGGAGGCCGCTCGCGGGGGACGACAGCGACCTCGAGTCTCCTAGGGACGGGATCGAGGCGGCTGTCCTCACCCGGCCGGGTGGGCTGGGCTGCGCACCGAGGCATCCGCCGGGCTGCGCCCAGACGGAGGACCGCGGTCGGGGACGCGGCGTCTGGAGGCGGGAGCGCCTGGGCCGCGGGGCCCCCCACCAGCAACGCCAGACACGCGAGCGCGAGGCGGAACCAGCGCCGGAGCTGGGATGCGGTGGAGGCGGCAACCATGCGGCCTCCAATGTAGGCCGCTCCGTCCGATCGTCAACCCGGGCGGCCGAAGGTCTCAGCCCTTCTTGCGCTTGCGCGTCCCCTTCGCGGGCCGGGCGCCCTTCCGGTCGATGCCCTCGAGCGTGTAGTCCGGGTCGTTGATGAAGGCGGCGAACACCACGATGAAGGCCAGCGCCATGCGGGCCAGCCGCTCGTGGTTCTGGAAGAGCTCCACCAGCATCCGCTTCTGGTCGGCGCGCTCGCCGGACGTGAAGGCCACGAAGACGCCGTCCAGCTCGCCCGCCGCACCGGCGGTGCGCACCGACTCCACCCCGCCGGCGGCGCAGTACTCCATCACCTCCATGAGCAGGGCGCGCTGCTTGTGGACGTCCAGGAAGACGGTGTTGAACAGCTCCAGCGCCAGCCACTGCGCCTCGCGGATGCCCGCCACCGCGAGCCCCACGAAGAGCCGTTGGGTCGTTGCGTCGAGCCGGTCCAGCCCGGCCTTGCGCAGCATCGCCAGCAGCAGCGTGTTCTTGAAGAGCTGGCTGAGCAGCATCACGCCTTCCGGAGTGTCGGGCATGAAGTGGAAGCTGCCCATCTCCACGCCGCGGAAGGAGGGGAGGAAGAGGATGTCGAAGACGGCGCGGTAGAAGTTGTAGCGGGACACGCCGGGGTGCTGCAGGTGCACGTCGAAGGTGTTGTCGATGCGGTCCGAGAGCTTCACGTGCAGTAGCTCGGGCATGCGCTTCGCCTGGTCGATGATCTGCCCGACGTACTCGGAGTAGCTGCCGCACTGGTTGGAGAGGCAGCGGATGGCCTCCTCCAGCCGGTCGCGCTCGTCGGAGCGCAGCACCCTGAGCGTCGCCTTGAAGTGCTCGTTCATCCGCGCGAAGCGCTCGGCGCCCACGTCCTTCTCGGTGAGGTCCTCCTCCTTGTCGTGGAACAGCGCCGCGAGCACGTCCGGGAGCGTCGGCTCGTCCATGGTCCGCGCCAGAAGCCCCGCCGCACGCAGCGGGTGGAGGATGCCCGGCGTGCCCAGGCGCCGCCGGTCCTGGTCGTAGCCGGCGCGCAGGGCGTGGAACGCCTCCAGCATCGCCGCCTGGCCGCGCGCGTCGAAGGTCGACGGGCCCAGCACCAGCGACAGCAGCACCGGGGCGTTCAGCGAGCGGGCGCTGAGCTGGTAGTTGATCTTCGCCGAGAGAGTGAGGAACTCCTCGATGGTGATGATTTCTCGAGAGGGGCCGTGGTCCATGCGCGGGAAGCTAGCACGGGCGTCCTGGGCCGGCCGCAAGCAGTGCGCGGGCCCGGGCGAACACCGAGCGGAGCATCGGCTGGGTGAGGCGCCCGGTGAAGGTGTTCTGCTGGCTGGGGTGGTACGAGCCGAGCAGCACGGCGCCCTCGGGCAGGGAGACCTCGGCCCCGTGCCCGAACCGCGGCTTGGGGCGCAGCGCGGCCTTGCCCGAGCGTCCCCTGACCTGCAGGAAGGCGTTCCAGGCGATGCCTCCCAGCGCCACCACCACCGAGGGCTGCAGCAGCTCCAGCTCTCTCTGGAGGTAGCGCAGGCAGCGCCGGGTCTCCTCGACGGTGGGCCTGTTGTCCGGGGGCGCGCAGCGGACCGCGGCGGTCACGAAGGCGCCGCGCAGGACCAGTCCGTCGTCGCGGTGCGTCGACTCCGCCTGGGAGGCGAAGCCGGTCTCGAAGAGGGCGCGGTACAGCCACTTCCCGCTCTCGTCGCCCGTGAACATGCGCCCGGTGCGGTTCCCGCCGTGCGCCGCTGGCGCCAGCCCGATGATCGCCAGGCGTGCCCGCGGGTCTCCGAAGGCGGGGATTGCCCGGGCCCAGTACTCCTGGCCAGCGAAGCGGCGGGGTGGCTCGCGCGCCACCTTTTCCCGGTGGTCGACCAGGCGCCGGCAGGCCCGGCACCCGGTGACCTCGGACTCGACCGCCGCCAGCTCGTTCTCCATGCCGCTCCCGTCAGACCGGGGCGAGCACCGCCCGGAAGTGCCGCAGCGCCGCCGGCGCCGTGACGATCTTCATGCCACGCATCGAGGCTCGCTTCGCGAAGATCTTTGCGAAGGTCTCGGTCACGTGCTCGAGGTGGGAGTCGGTATAGGTGCGCCAGGGGATGGCCAGCCGGGTCAGCTCCGGCGAGCCCGCCGGCCGCGCGCCCGGAGGGAACATCAGCGAGCCGATCTCGCAGGTGCGCACCCCGCCCTCCAGGTACAGCGCGCACGCCAGCGCGTGGCCCGGGAACTGCTCGGCCGGCAGGTGTGCGAAGAGCGCCGCCGCGTCCGCGTAGACCGCGTGGCCTCCCGCCGGAACCATCACCGGCACCGACTGCTCCACGAGCGCGGCGTGGAACCGCTCCACCTGGCCCAGGCGCTGGGCGAGCGCGTCCTCGTCCAGCGCCTCCTTCAGTCCCAGCGCGATGGCGTCCAGGTCCCGACCGGCGAGCCCGCCGTAGGTCTCGAAGCCCTCGGTGACGATGAGGTTCTCGCGCAGGCGGTCGGCGAGCGCGCGGTCGCGCAGGGCGATGAGCCCTCCGATGTGGGCCAGCCCGTTCTTCTTGGCGCTCATCAGGCAGCCGTCGGCCAGCGCGAAGATGTCCCGGGCGATCTCACGGGGGGCGCGTCCGCGGCAGTCAGGGTCCCGGCGCGCCAGCATGCCGGCGTTCTCGGCGAAGCGGGCCCCGTCGATGATCAACGGGACCCCCCGCTCCCGGCACAGCCGTGAGGCATCCCTCAGGTTCGAGAGGGGCACCGGGTGGCCGCCGAAGGTGTTGTTGGTGCAGGTCATCACCACGAACTTGACCTTCTCCCGCGTGAGCGCCTCCCGCATCTTCTGCAGGTCGACCGCGCCCTTGAACGGGTACGGGTCCGCCGTGTGCAGAGCCTGCTCGACCGGCAGGTCCAGCCCGCGCGCCCCGCGCCGCTCGACGTTCGCCCGGGTGGTGTCGAACAGGCCGTTCGAGGCCACCACGTCGCCCGCCTCGAGCATCGTCTCGCAGAAGATGCGCTCCGCCGCCCGGCCCTGGTGCGTGGGGATGACCTCCTCGAAGCCCATGACCTCGCGGACCGACGCCTGGAACCGCTCGTAGCTCTGGCTGCCGGCGTAGCTCTCGTCCGCGCAGTGGAGCGCCGCCCACTGCTGGTCGCTCATGCACCCGGTCCCCGAGTCGGTGAGCAGGTCGATGAACACGTCCCGCGCCGGGATGCGGAACGGGTTGTACCCCGCCTTCTCCAGCGCCGCCTTGCGGCGGTCGGCGCTGATGAGGTGGATCGGCTCGATGCTCCGGATGCGGTACGGCTCTGGATGGCTCATGTTTGCTCCCCCCCGAAAGGTACGAAGGCCCCGGACGATAACGCCGACTTGGAGTGAAGGCTGGGCCCCGTGGGGGTGTGGTCAGTCGGACCCAGGAAAGGTAGAAGACGGCTCCCATGCGTCGTTCGTCTGTCCTGTTGGCGTGCCTCGTCGCGGTGTCCGGGGCGGCGGCTGTCGCCGACCCGGCCGTGCCGCCAGCGAAGGCGCACCCGGACCTGCCCGACCCGCTGCGCGGTCTCACGAAGACGCGCAGGTCGCGGTTTGCCGGCGCCTGGGGCGGCTATGCCCTGCGCGGAGGCGGGGAGGTGGTGGCGCTCTCACCCGACGGCCTGCACGCCGCGACCAGCGGAGCAGAGGGCCCGGTCCGGCTCTGGGACACCGAGACCGGACACCAGACGAGGCTCCTGCCTGGCTCCGAGCCGGCCACTGCCGCGGCGTACTCCGTTCACGGCCACCTGCTGGCCACCGGGAACTCCGACGGCGTCGTCGCCGTCTGGGACGCCGAGACGGGCAAGCCAGTGCGCGCCTTCCGGCGGCACCAGGGAGAGGTGGGCGCGGTGGCCTTCTCCCCCGACGGCAAGCGCGTGGCGTCGGCGGGCGAGGACGGCACGGTGCGGCTCTGGGCGCTCGGCCAGGGGCGGGGCCTCGTGCTCCCCGGCCACTCGGACTTCGTCCGGGCGCTGGCGTTCTCGCCCGACGGGCGGCTGCTCGCCTCCGGGGGCGACGACGGGACGGTGCGGCTCTGGGACCTCACCAAGGG
>CAZAIE010000732.1:0-4407 GCA_964485035.1 uncultured Myxococcaceae bacterium
CCTTGACCTTCCGCGGCGCTTCCCGTAGATCCGCCGGGTCGCCGGGTGCCCATCGTGGGGTAAAAGGGAAGCTGGTCGAAGTCCAGCGCGGTCCCGCCACTGTAGCCGGGTGCCCAATCGTCGTCCCTCGGCAGTCGAGGGGCCACTCGCGTTGGTGCGCGGGGAAGGCCTTGAGGGACGTCGCCCGACGAGGCGGGAGTCGCCTCGCCGGGGCCCGGGAGTCAGGAAACCTGCCCGGCGGCCGGTTCTTCGGAGCCGTATTCCCAAGCCCTCCGTGGAAGGGGGCTCGCGGGATCCATGGCCATCGGCCTACGAGCCCAGGGCGTCCTGTCGGTGCTGCTCGGCACTGGCTGCCTGCTGTTGCGGGCGCCGCCGGTGCTCGCCCAGACGCCCCCCGACCACGAGCTCCCGGAGGTCGTCAGCGAAGGCCAGGCCGAGCCAGAAGACTCCGCCGAGGCAAAGGACCCGACCTCGTTCGCCACCTCCGTCCCCAAGCGGGCGGGCGAGGGCGAGCGGGTCGCGGACCTCGCGCGGGCGGCCCCCGGGGTCCTCGTCCGCGACTACGGCCTGAACCAGCCGGCCACCGTCTCCCTGCGCGGCTCGAGCGCCGACCAGGTGATGGTGCTGCTCGACGGGATCCCGCTCAACTCCTCGGCCGGGGGCGGCCTGGACCTCTCCACCCTCCCTGCCGCTCTCGTCGAGCGCGCCGAGGTCGTCCGCGGCGCGGTCGGCGCCCGCTACGGGGCCGGCGCGGTGGGGGGCGTGCTCTCGCTGCAGACCCGCAGGCCCCTCCCCGGCGAGCGCAGCTGGTTCGGGGAGCTGTCCTACGGCTCGTTCGGAACCGCCGAGGTGGCCACTGGGGTCGCTGGCGCGCTGGGCGAGCGGGTGACCGCTCTCGGGAGCGCGTTCGCCTACGGCTCCGACGGCGACTTCCCCTACTCCTACGCCGAGCGGCCGACCTCGGCCCCCGACGAGAGGACCCCCGCCGTCCGGGCCAACAACCAGGCGCGCCGCTTCGGCGGACTCGCGCGGCTGAGCTTCACCGGAGAGGTCGAGGGCGACGTGCTCGTGGAGGCAGACGGCGGCGAGCGCGGCGTTCCCGGCTCGTACCGCTTCCCCACCTCCGACCTGAAGCAGGAGGACCAGCGGGCGCTCCTGGGCAGCCGGATCGCCTTCGGCGCCGCGGGGCTCCGCTTCGAGGGCAGGTTGGGCGGGCGCCTGGGCCGGCTGCGGCTGGGCACCTGGGCCGAGGCCGGCGACCCGCAGGACGAGGCGCTGCTCGACGCGGGCTTCTCGGCGAGCGGGCTCTTTGGTCGCCACGCCGTGGAGCTGGGGCTCACCGGAGGGCGCGAGTGGCTCTCCAGCACCGGGCACGGCGCCCCCGCCCGCTCCCGTCTCGGGGTGTACGCCGCCGACGAGTTCACCTGGCGCTGGCTCACCGTGGTCCCGGCGCTGCGGTTCGAGCGGGTGGGCCGCGACGACGGCTGGTCGCCCAAGCTCGGGGCCAGCGCCGCGGTGGGCGAGCACGTGGCGCTCAAGGCCAACGCCGGGCGCAGCTTCCGGTCGCCCTCCTTCGGCGAGTTGTACCTGGAGTCGGGCCTGCTCATCCCCAACCCGGAGCTCGTGCCCGAGACCGGCACCTACGTGGACCTGGGCCCCGAGGTGCGCTGGGCGGGGCTCACCGTCTCGGCGGCGGGCTTCTGGGGGCTGTACGACGACATCATCGTCTACGAGCTCTACCCGCCGCGGCGCGCGCGGCCCTACAACCTGGGGCGCGCGGAGGTCTGGGGCGGGGAGCTGGAGGCGCTGTTCCACCGCGGCCCCCTCGACCTCTCTGCCGCCTACACCCTCACCTTCTCGGCCAACCGCTACGACGACCCGCGCTTTTTGGACAAGGAGCTGCCCTACCGCCCGCGGCACCGGCTGCACGCCCGGGCGAGCGCGACCTACTGGCGCCTCGCGGGCCACGTCGACGCCGACCTCCAGAGCGAGCAGTTCACCAACCGCTCCAACACCACCACCCAGCCCGGCTGGGCGCGCGTGGACGTGGGAGCGAGCGTGGTGCTGGACCGCAGCCTGGGGCTCTCGCTGCACGCGGAGTTCAAGAACCTCCTCGACTCCTCGGACGAGGACCTCTACGCCTACCCCCTTCCCGGACGCTCGTTCCACCTGGCCGTCCGCTTCGATTCCACCACCCGGAGCACACCATGAACCGTCGCTTCACCGTCCTTGCGCTCGCCCTCGCGGCGCTCGCCGCATCCCCCGGTTGCGCGCCCAGCCTAGGCAAGTGCGAAGCGCCCCGCACTGCCTGCTCCTCCAGCTCCTGCGCGGATCTCGCCACCGACCCCGAGCACTGCGGCACCTGTGACGTCTCCTGCAGCGCCGGCCAGTCCTGCGTCGCCGGCAAGTGCGAGTGCCCCTCCGGCACCACCGCCTGCGGCGGCGTCTGCGTGGTCACCGCCACCGACGCCGCGAACTGCGGCACCTGTGGCAAGGTCTGCGCCACCGGGCTCACCTGCATCGCCGGCCAGTGCCTCTGCCCGCCCGACACCCTGCTCTGCGGCGGGGTCTGCGTGGACGCCCGGAACGACCCCAAGCACTGCGGCCTGTGCGACAAGGTCTGCGCCGCGGACCAGGTCTGCTCCGGCTCGAGCTGCACCTGCCCGAACGGCGGCACCTTCTGCGACGGCAAGTGCGTGGACGCCCGGAGCGACCCGAAGAACTGCGGCGCCTGCGGCAAGCAGTGCGAACAACGGTGCCAGGACTCGACCTGCGTCGCGGACTGCACCGGCGGCACCACCGACTGCGGCGGGGCCTGTGTCGACCTCCAGACCGACGAGCGGAACTGCCAGGCCTGCGGCAAGCAGTGCGTGGGAGAGGAGTCCTGCACCGCCAGCGGCTGCAGCTGCCCCACCGGCCAGACCCTGTGCAACGGCAAGTGCGTCGATCTCACGACCGACGTGAAGAACTGCCAGGCCTGCGGCAAGGCCTGCATCGGCGAACAGCTCTGCACCGCGAGCGTCTGCGGCTGCCCCACCGGCGAGACCCTCTGCGGCACCCAGTGCATCGACCTGCAGGCTGACCCGCTGAACTGCGGCGGGTGCGGCAAGCCCTGCCAGCAGGGCCAGAGCTGCTTCGAGGGCTTCTGTGCGAGCACCGTGTGGGCCACCTGCTTCTCGGGCGGACACCTGGTCGGCCTGGACGACGACCTGAAGCCGCAGGCGAGCCGGGCCGAGGGCATCGGCGGCGGCCCCCAGTCCATCGCCTTCCACGCCGCATCGAAGACGCTGCTCATCGGCGACGGCATGGACAACGTGATCTACAGCTACGACGCCACCAAGGCCCCGGCGACGAGGGTATCGGGAGGAGACACCGCCAGCTCGATGCTCAACCAGGTCCTGACCAGTGGCGACCAGGGCATCGTGGTCTCGTCGGGCGCCAACCTCATCCAGCGACTGGATCTCACCAAGCCGGTGCCCACGAAGGCCGATACCAGCCGCACCGTCTCGCCCGACACCGCCCTGGGCGCGAACACCAACCCGTACCTGGCCACGGTGGTGGGCACCCGCCTCTACGTCACCCTGTACGGCAACTGCATGGCCCCCACCGACACCTCGGGCAACCGCCTCGTGGAGGTCAATCTGCTGACGGGGCTCAAGGGTCGCGAGCTGGTCTTCGACGCCGCGGCGTACGAGAAGAACACCGGGGTCGCGGCCAACGCGCCGCGCCCGGCCGGCGTCGCCGCAGTGGGCACCAAGGTGTTCGTGGCCATCGGCAACCTCACCCCGAACTGCGCGGGCCCCGCGGGCCCCGGCTACCTCGCGGTGGTGGAGACCTCCGCGACCGACCTCGTCCCGGGCAACCCGATCAAGTTGCCCGCTGAGTGCACCAACCCCGGCTTCGTGCTCGCGAGCGGAGGCCGCCTCTACGTCTCCTGCGGCGGGAGCTGGGGCTATGGAACCTCGGGTGAGGCTCTGGCGGTGGTCGATGCCGCCACCGAGAAGGTGCTGAAGACCACCACCTTCGCCCGCTGCCAGAACCCCGCGGAGAAGGGGCCGAACGCGTGCAAGACGGTGGTCCCGGGGCGCCTCGCACTGCACGGAAACCGGGTCCTCATCGCCGACAGCAACGCCGGCCGGCTGCTGGCGACCGACCTCGACGGCACGCCGGTTGCGGGCCTGGAGCAGGGCGTGACCCTCTGCCCCCTCAGCTGCCCGAGCGGCGACACCGGGACGTGCTTCCAGATGGTCAGCGACGTCCACGCCCTCCGCTGATGGCCCGCGTCTTCCGACTGCTGCTCCCGCTCCTGGCGCTCGGCGCGCTGGGGGCGGCGCGCCCGCCACAGCGGCTGGGCCCCCGGCCGAAGCCCGCTCCAGCCCGGGTGGTGACGCTCGCGCCCTCGCTCAC
>CAZAIE010000733.1:0-754 GCA_964485035.1 uncultured Myxococcaceae bacterium
CCCGGCCTCGAGTCGCATCTGGGACTCGACCAGGGCCCTGGAGCTCTCCGAGATCCCCAAGACGCTGCTGGTGGTCGGGGGCGGGTACATCGGGCTCGAGCTGGGGACGGTGTACGCGGCACTCGGATCCAGGGTCACCGTCGTCGAGGCGTCACCGGGCCTCTTGCCCGGCGCCGACCGCGACCTGGTTGCCCACCTGCAGCCCCGGCTGGCGAAGCAGTTCGCGGCCATCCACCTCTCCACCAAGATCGTCTCGGCGCAGGAAGTCGAGGGCGGGGTGAAGGTGAAGCTGGTGGGGCTCGACCTGCCGGACCCGGAGCCCACCTTCGAGCGGGTGCTCGTCGCGGTAGGGCGCAAGCCGCTCTCGGCGGGGCTGGGCCTCGAGCAGACGCGAGTGAAGCTGGACGCGCGCGGGTTCGTGGAGGTCGACGCGCAGCGGCGCACCGGCGAGCCGACGATCTTCGCCATCGGCGACGTCGCGGGCGAGCCCATGCTCGCGCACAAGGCGACCTATGAGGGGCGCATCGCGGCGCAGGCCATCGCCGGCAAGCCCGTGGCCTACGAGCCGCGGGCGATCCCCGCAGTCGTCTTCACCGACCCGGAGATCGCCTGGGCCGGGCTCACCGAGGCCCAGGCGAAGCATCAGAATGTCGAGATCCAGGTCGCCAAATTCGACTGGAAGTCGTCCGGCCGGGCCACCACGCTAGGCCGCAACGACGGCCTGACGAAGCTGATCGTTGACCCGGAGACGGAC
>CAZAIE010000733.1:764-4407 GCA_964485035.1 uncultured Myxococcaceae bacterium
CTATCCGCGGATCGCCTGTCCCCACTGCTTTTCCGACGCCGTCGAGTGGGTTCCCGCCTCGGGCCGGGCGACCACGATGGGCCGCAATGACGGCCTCACCAAGCTGGTCATCGACGCGGTGGACGAGCGGCTCCTGGGCATCGGCATCGCCGGGGTGGGCGCAGGCGAGATGATCGCCGAGGGGGTGCTCGCGCTGGAGATGGGAGCGCGCGCGACCGACATGATGCTCACTATCCACGCCCACCCGACGCTCTCGGAGACGCTGATGGAGGCGGCGGAGGTCTACTTCGGGCACAGCCCGCACCTGGGTACGAAGCGGTAGCCGGTGCGCGGACGTTCAGCTCGAGCTGCGCAGGTGCTCGACGAAGATGGGCGCGACCGACGCCACCTGGAGGAAGTCGTCGGCCAGGGCGAGCGCGCGGGGGTGGCTGTCGGTGCAGACGATGGCCTCGAACAGCCCGCTCGCGCGCAGCCGTGCGAGGGCGTCGCCCACGAAGAGCCCATGGGTGGTGATGACCGAGATGCCCGCCGCGCCCGCCGCCTGGTAGGCCCGGGCCGCACCGAGGAGCGAGCCGCCGGTGCGGATCATGTCGTCGTAGATGACCACGTGGGCGCCCTGCACCTGCGCGCTCACCGCGGTGACCTCGGTGGTGGCGCCGTCGGTGCGCCGCTTGAAGACGAACGAGGCGCGCACGCCCAGCTTGTTGGCCAGGGTCTCCACCCACTTGGCGCGGCCGGCGTCGGTGCACGCCACCACCATCGGGCGCGAGCCGGCGAGGCGGCGAGCGGTGTCCATGATGATCGAGGTGGCGCGCAGGTGGAACGGCCGCAGCGCGCCCTCGAAGTAGTAGGGGACGCCGTCGGAGTGCAGGTCGAGCAGCAGCACCCGGCTGCCGGAGCCCGGGGTGGGGATGGAGGAGAGCAGGCGGGCGCGGGTCTTGGCGGTGACGACCTCGCCGGGCCGCGCCATCCGCTCCATCGTCGCGTAGCCGAAGAAGGGGATGGCCAGCACCAGGCTGCGGGCGCCGTCCTGCACCAACCCGCAGGCGAGGTCGTAGAGCTCGAGCGTGTCGGAGTCCGAGGCGGTGCCGCCCACCAGCACCGCGTTGCGCCCGCCCACCGGGGTGACGATGCGCAGCCCCAGTTCGCCGTCCGGGAAGGTGGTCCGCTCCACCTCGCCCAGGCCATGGCCGGCGGCCACCGCGATGGCGCGCTGGAGGTAGGCGTACGAGCGGGTTCCGAAGACCAGGGCGTCCATGTGTTCCTCGCGGCGAAGGGCCGGCGGAGTATCGTCTGCGCGCTCGAACCGCGCCACTCCTCACCGGAACGATCTGCAGTCAGCCCCTCAAGCGGAGGCGAGCGCCTGCACGAAGGCCGCGAGCTTCGCGGCGTCCAGCCGGCCGTTGGTGCGCACCCCGCTGCAGACGTCCACGCCGAAGGGACGGACGGCGCGCACCGCCTCGACGACGTTGTCCGGCCGCAGCCCGCCGGCGAGGAACACCGGGACTGGCGAGCGCTCGCAGATGGTGCGGCTCAGGGACCAGTCGTGCGTGCGCCCGGTGCCGCCGAGCTGCTTCACCGCCAGCCCGCGGTTGCCCGAGTCGAGCAGGAGCGCGTCGACGCAGCGGGCAGCGTCCAGGGCCTCGTCCACGGACTCCGGGCCGGTGACGTGCACCACCTGGGCGCGGCGGACCCCCGGCAGCCGCTGGCGCAGCTCCTCCCAGGCCGGGGCGTCGCAGAGGTCGCACAGCTGCAGCACCGAGCAGCCGGTGCGCTGCTGCTGGCGGACGATGGTCTCGGCGTCCACCTCGCTGGTGAGCAGGAACGTCGCCACCGGCGGGGGAACCGTCGGGGCGATGCGCGCGATGGCGTCCTCGCTGATCACCCCGGGGCCGCTGGGCATGGCGGAGACGAGCCCCACCGCGTCCGCGCCCAGCGACACCGCCAGGCGCGCCTCCTCGACGCTCTCGATGCAGCAGACCTTGAGCCGGGTGCGGCCGGTCACTTGAACTTCGGGTCGCAGGGCGTGCCCAGCCGCTCGCCGGCGTAGATGCCCAGGTCGCGGTAGATGAGCGGGGCGACGTCGGAGGGCTCGCTCACGCTCAGCGGCACGGTCTTCGAGGGGGTGATCCACTCGCCGGCCAGCGGCTCGCCGCGGCCCGTCTTCAGGAGCTTCAGCCGGCCGATCTTGGTGATGTAGATGACCGCCGCGGGGTCGTCGATGCGGTCCAGCACCTCGTAGCCGCCCATCATCCCCTTGTTCCCGAAGTAGAGCCGGTAGTCCGAGTTCTCCTTCGGCTCCAGCGCCTGGTCGACCACCACGTAGTTGCCCAGGTCGTCGCGCGCGTAGGCCACCGCGGCGCGGGTCCAGCGGCGCTTCATGAACTTCGCCTTCTCGAGCAGCTTCTGCGCGTCGGGCTTGGAGAGCTTGGTCAGCTCCTGCTTCTCCTCGCCGCACCACAGCTCGATCGACTTCGGCTTGCGGATGACCTCCGAGTTCCTCCGGATGCGCGGCTCCCAGAACGAGAGGCTGATCTTGCCCTCGCCGTCGGAGCCGCCGCCACGCACGCGCTGGTGGAAGAAGGTCTTCCCGTCGCCCACGAACAGCCGCTCGGAGTCGTAGACCTTGGGGATGACCACGTAGAGCCCCTTGCCGTCGGTGCCCACGTTCAGGTCGTCGAGCTTGGGCTGGGGGTCCATCGCCACTTCGACGGCGGGGGAGGGGAAGCGCTGCGGCGCGACTGCCTGGCCCGCCGCTGCGAGGTCCGCTGGCTTGCTGGGGTCGGCCTGGCCCGGGGTGGGCTTCGCCGGGTCGCCCGCCTTCACCGGGTCGCTGATGGGCCCAGCGACGGGCTGCGCGCCGAACAGCTCGCCCACCATCTTGGGGAGCTGGTCGAGGACGTCGTCGAGGGTGCCCTTGCGCAGGCGGCGGTCGGTCTGGCCCACGGTCTTGGCCTTCTTCACGTCCAGGATCTTCAGGGTGAAGAGCCAGCTCTCGCCAACCCTGGCGAGGCTCCCGGTCACCAGCTTCTGCACGCCCAGGGCGCCGCCGAACTGCGCCATGCAGTCGTCCCCGGCGCAGCCGGCGAGCATCTGCCGCTGCTTCTCGAAGCCGAGCATGGTGTTCAGCTCCTGCTGGGTGATGAGCTGCACCCCGGGGACGCGGCGGACCTCGTTCCCGGTGGCCTCGGTGATGGCCGCGGCGGTCTTCTCGTTGACCTCGTTGCCGGCGACGATCGGAACCATCGCGAGGCGGGTCGTCGGTGAGGCGCCGATGAGCAGCGCGAGCGCGAGCGTGGTGTGCAGCATGGAATCCCCTCGAAGCCCGGGTGGGCGGTCAGTCCAGCAGGAAGGTGTAGGTGTACGTCAACTCCGTGGACACCGCCTCGTCACCCTCGTAGGCGGGCTTGAAGCCGAACTTCTTCACTGCTTCCAGGGCGGCTTCGTCGAAGCCGTGGCCGGCGCCCTTGATGATGGCCGCCTTCACGACCTCTCCCAGCGCGTTGATGGTCAGCCGGAGCACGACCTGGCCCTCGAGCCCCATCTTCCGGGCCTCCTCGGGGTACTGCGCCTTGACCTCCCGGGAGACCTGCGGCAGCCGGGTGGCCTTGAAGGGCGGGACGTAGCGGCCGCCCTTCAAGGC
>CAZAIE010000734.1:0-4406 GCA_964485035.1 uncultured Myxococcaceae bacterium
GTTCACAGGAGACATCGCGCATGGAGCTCACCCCCACCGCCCCCAACCCGACGTCGCTTCGCGGCGTCCTCTTCGCTCGCGAGGAGGGCTGAGCCATGGCCTCGTTCAAGCTCCGACACTTCGCCAATGCCGAGACGCTGCGCGCGGTCCGGCCGCAGTTTTTGATGGCGCTCCTCGGCAGGCACGCCGACTACTTCGCCGAGCGCGGCGTGAACTTCGGCGCGTTCAACGGCGCCGGCCCTGACTACGAGGCGATCGCCGGCGTGCTCATGGCGCCCGAGCAGCCGCCGAGCACGCTCATCGACGACCTCTACTACGTCGACGAGATGGCAACCCCGGCCGGGATGGACGCGCTGCTCGAGGCTGCCGAGGCCGCGAAGGTGGAGCTCGATCTCGACGACGACCCGACGCCCGCCGACGTCGCGGTGCAGGTGCGGCTGCGAGCCCCCGCGCTCCTCGAGCAGAAGCACGCCGAGCAGGTGCTGCTCGATCGCAAGCGGACCTTCGTCTACTTCCAGGCGAAGGATGGCGCCGACACGCGGTACCACGCGCCCGGCGCGAAGCGGGTGCGCGAGTTCGAGGACACGATGGGCGTGCGGCTCGACCTCATGAAGCGCGGCCGCACCTGCAAGCTGTTCGTCTTCCCGCGCACCGACGGCGTCTGGTTCCTCGTGCGACGCGGCGATCCCTACAAGCGCGAGGGCGCGATCGAGAAGGCCAAGACCACCTCGGTGTACTACCGGCCCGAGAAGTACGACGTGCTCAAGTACGACGAGGGGCTCGGCGAGCTGGCCATCAACGCCGAGGGCAACAAGAAGCTCGCCGAGCACTACCGCGAGCTGGTCGGCGTCCTGCTCTTCGACGACGCCAAGCACTTCCCGGACACGGCGAAGTTCACGCTCGAGCCGCTCCAGGAGAGCGGCGCCGAATCGCTCGTCTGCAGCGACGTCGAGGGCATCGACTCGGTCGTGCTGAAGGAGCTGCAGGTCTACTGGGGCGGCGCCTACGGCGAGAGCACCACGCACAAGGCAAAGGACCTCTTCGCCGCGTGGGCCGCGCACGAGCGCTCGGTGCCCAAGGGGCGGCTCGTGAAGGCGAGCTTCCTCGTGAGGTTCACCGGGCAGAAGACGGCGCGCAGCGTGACCATCCGCCCGAGCAACGTCGCGAGCTACACCCGCAACGAGGACGCGTCGCTCGTAGAGCAGTGGCTCGCCCTGCGCGGGTTCGTGAAGACGCCCATCTTGGAGGCGCAGGATGCAGACCTTGCTCCGGCTGCAGCGGTCGCTTGAGGCGGCGCCCTGGAACCGCGCGGTCCTCGCTGAGTGGCAGGAGCGCTTCGGCCAGGACTTCGCGCTGCTCAAGCCCCACCTGAAGCCCACCGGCGAGCGCGCCGGGGTGTTCCCGTGTCCCAACGGCGGCGGCGACGGCTGCCCGCGCCAGGTCCACGAGCGCGACGGAGGGTTCGTCGCGGTCTGCGGAAACGTTCCCGCCGAGTGCGAGCCCATCCCGCTGACGAAGACCGAGCTCGCAGTGCTCGCCCTCGATCGCGCGGCGGCCCTTGGGCCCGTCGTGGCGCGCGTGTGCGCCGAGGAGGCGCTCGCAGCCACCAGCGTCGCCGGGCTCGAAGGGCTGCTGCCCCTCGGGGTACTGGAGCGCCGCGTGGGGCGCACCCTGGTGGTGCTCGCCACCAGCGAGGGGAGCGGGCAGCGCGGGGCGCTCCTCGAGCTGCGGCGCGCGTCGGGCGCCGACGCGGTCGCGGTGGTCGTCGCGGAGCGAAGGGAGGCGCGGCTCGTGGGCGATGGTCACGCCGAGCTTGGGCTCGACGCGCCTGGGCTCCGGCTGCACCGCGCGCTGAAGCTGCTCTGGCCCGAGTCGTGGGCGGCTCGCGCGAAGGCCAAGGAGGCGCTCTTCGAGGACGTCGAGCTGGTGTTCGCCTCTGAGCCGGAGCGGCACGTGGTCCGCCTCAACGGCGAGCTGCTCGCCGCCTTCCGTGTCAGCGACGCGAAGTTCGCGCGGCTCCTCCGACTCGCGGCGGCGCGGGCGGCAGCGCCCGACGTCGAGGAAGGCGGCTGGCTGAAGAAGTCCCCGCACCTCCAGCTCGACGAGCGCGAGGTGGACCTCGTCGACCTACGCAACGCGCTCGTCGCGGACCAGCCCGACGGCTACGCCGGCATGACCGCCGCCGAGCGCAAGGCGCTCCTCCAGTCGTCGACGGACCGCCCGGGGATGCTGCGGCTGCCGCTCAACCCGCGCCACGTCCACTTCGACCCCAGCCTCGCGAACCTCCGGCTCCTCGGTGACAAGCAGAGTGAGCCGCGCGAGGAGAAGCCTGCCAAGGGTAAGCGGAAGACCTCGGGCAGCGACGAGCTGGCGCACAACAAGACGCAGGCGCGCGCCAAGGCGATCAAGATGCTCGGCGAGGCCCGCGCGCTCGGCGTGCCGCTCCCTGACGAGCGCGCGCTGAAGTCATGAGTCGTCGCGCCCGTAGCGGCCCTTGAAGTTCTCGCGGAAGCCGCTGCTGCCGCCCTCCTCGGGCGTCGGGAAGTCGTCGGCGGTGACGACCTTGGTCTTGCTGAGGTCGACGAGGAACGCGCGGCGCCTCCCGCTGTCGAAGCTGACGCGCTCGCTCTCGGCGGTGACGAAGCCGCCCTGCTTCTTGCTCTCGGTGACGAGGCGACGGAGCGCCTTCAGGTCCACCATCTCGCCCTCGTAGTCGATGCGCTTGCAGTGCGCGCGGAAGGCGTCGTAGGCGCTCTCGAGGTGGACGGCGAGGTGACCGTTCTCGAACACGTAGTGGACCTTGTGCTTGAGGTCTCCCTGCACGGCCATCACGCCGAGCATCTCGAGGAAGTGGTCGAGGGCGTTCTTCACGCCGTGATCGGTCTCGAGCACGTCCTCGAGGATGGCGTTGACGGCGGCCTCGACGCCGAGCTCGCCGGGCAGCTCGCAGCCGCAATGCTTGGCGAACTCCTCGAAGAGATGCACGCCGAGCAGCATGGCCGTGAGGTTCTCGACGATGCGCACGGGCACCTTGCGGCCGTCGAGGAGCGCCTTGGCCACGGCGCGCGCGACCTCGAGGTCGGCGTCGAAGTCGCGCCCGAGGCAGAACTGGATGTAGCGCGGCGCGAACAGCACCAGGTCCACCGAGCGCAGCTCCTTGTAGGCGGCGCGCGCGGTCGGGTTCTGCGCGAGCGTCGTCTTGTCGGGGTTCGCGGTGACGATGCGTTCGAGCAGCGCGGCCTCCGTAGGGCGCGTCTCGCCCGCGACGCAGACGGGCGCCTGCAGGTGGTAGCTGTTCACCTTGAGGTCGGGACGCCCGCGCTCCTCGGTCTCGCCTCGGTACAGGCGGCGCAGGTAGCGGTGCAGGGTGTTCAGCCGCTGGCGCTGCATGTCGTAGGGCTTGTACTCGTCGATGAAGACGGGCACCGAGCGAGTCGACGTGAGGAGCTTGAGGAGCGCGAACTCGGTCTCCGTCGCGGAGTACGGCTCGGCGTCGCGGATGCCGAAGAGGGGCCACATGATGTCGATGCAGAGGCTCGACTTGCCCGAGCCCTGCGTGCCCCACACGAAGAGCGTCGGGAACGTGCCGACCCTCTCCATGAAGCGTGGCTTCATCGGCGTGGCGAAGAACCAGCCGATGACGGGCAGCATCACCTCGGGCCGATTCACCTGCGGCAGGCAGCGAAAGACCGTCGCCGCGACCTCGAGGAACGTGTCCTCGTCGACCTTCACGTAGGCGATGCGCTTGTCGAGCGAGGCGCCGCTCGGGACGTACATCACGGGTGACGGTTCCATGAAGCCCTCCTTCCCGATGGCGCAGTTCGGCCCGAGCCAGACGTGGTGCTCGCCCTTCTTGTAGTCGCCGAGCATGTTGGAGCCCGGACGACGCGGGATCTCGCGGCGCGCGAGCACCCGCAGGAGCCCCTGGACGTTGTTGTCGCTGCCGGTCCACTGGAGGTCGGCGGACGGGAGCTGGCGAATGAGGTCGCGCTTGCTGTGAAACGCGGTGAGCGGGAGGCGCAGCCCTGGCACCTTGCCGTGCTTGTCGGTGAGTGCGTCGCCGAAGATCATCTCGCCGTCCTCGGTCAGGACGCGCATCGTCGGCTCGATGGTGAACGACGAGATGACCTTCGACTCGCCGCGCGCGGTCATGCAGTAGTAGCAGGACGCGTCCTCGAAGATCGCGCCCTCCATGTCCTCGTCGCTGCTCTCGGGATCGGTGCCCTCGCCGTCCTCGCGCGCGGGCGTGGTGGCTGCCTTGGCGACCGCTTTGCGCAGGTCCTTGGCCTTCAGCCCGAAGCGCTTCTCAACGGCGCCGAGGTACTTCGACTGCACCGACGGGTCGCGGTGCGCGATGGCGTCGAGGATGGGCTTGAGCCGGTACTCCAGCTCGCGCGCGGGGGTGT
>CAZAIE010000735.1:0-4404 GCA_964485035.1 uncultured Myxococcaceae bacterium
GTGAAGACCGAGACCGCGCTGCGCTCGGGCGACCTGGTGAAGGTCGGCGGCGCCATCTTCAAGTTCCTCGACGGCGGCAACGTCGAGGCGCTGTACCACGAAGAGGTCTACCGGATGGCCATCGTCGATGGCCTGACCCAGGTGCCCAACAAGCGCTACTTCCTGGAGTTCCTCGAGCGCGAGATGGCCCGCTGCCACCGCTACGGACGCGCGCTCTCGCTCCTGATGTTCGACATCGATCACTTCAAGAAGATCAACGACACCAACGGCCACCTCGCCGGCGACTACGTGCTGCACGAGTTGGCCGGGATGGTGAAGGGGCGGGTCCGCAAGGAAGAGTGCATCGCGCGGTACGGCGGCGAGGAGTTCGCCATCGTCCTGCCCGAGAGCGGCCCCGACAAGGTGCGCGTCTTCGCCGACAAGCTGCTGCGCCTCGTCGGCGACCACACCTTCACCTTCGAAGGCCAGCAGATCCCGGTGACCATCTCCATCGGCGTCGCGGACATGACCGCGGAGATCACCGACCCAGCGCAGTTCATCAAGTCCGCGGACGCCCGGCTGTACCAGGCGAAGCACGAGGGACGAAACCGCGTCTGCGGGTGATCACGGCCCGACGTGCGACCCGGCTGCTCCGCTGAACCCCAGAACTGAACCGGGGCCCCAGCGGGCCCCGGCCAGAGACGAGAGTGTGGCAGTTGGCCGCCTCAGTCGCCCAGGCAGACGTCCAGCGCCCGCGCGGTGAGGATGGAGTCGCAGTCCAGCGGGACAGACTTCATCCGCTCGATGGCCTGCGTGAGCGGGATGGTCTTCATCTTCGGCGGGTCCAGGGCCACCATGACGTTGATCTTGCCCTCGGCCAGCGCGCGGATGGCCGCCGCCCCGAAGCGCAGGCCCAAGAGGCGATCGAACGCCGTCGGGCTGCCGCCGCGCTGCAGGTGGCCCAGCACCAGGCTCCGCGTCTCCTTGCCGGTCAGCTTCGCGATCTGCTCGGCGACGTAGGCCCCGGCGCCTCCCAGGATGACCTCGCGGCCCGCCTCCTTGGGCCCCTTCACCATCATCTCGCCGTCCTTGGGCTTGGCTCCCTCGGCAACGACCACGATGGCGAAGTGCCGCCCGCTCACCTCGCGCCGGACGATCTTCTCGGCGATCTTGGCCATGTCGTACGGGATCTCCGGCAGCAGGATCACGTCGGCCGAGCCCGAGAGCCCGGACTCCAGTGCGATCCACCCGGCGTAGCGGCCCATCACCTCGACCACCATCACCCGCTCGTGGGCCTCGGCCGTCGAGTGCAGCTTGTCGATGGCGTCGGTCGCCGTCCCCATCGCGGTGTCGAACCCGAAGGTGATGACCGTGCCAGACAGGTCGTTGTCGATGGTCTTGGGCACCCCGATGATGGGGATGCCCTTCTCCACGAACTTCTGCGCGATGCGCAGCGAGCCGTCCCCGCCGATGCAGATGAGGGCGTCGAGGCGCTTCTCGCGGAAGTTCTCCACCACCTGGTCGGAGACGTCGATGACCTTCACCGACCCGTCCGCCCCCTTCACCGGGTACTCGAAGGGGTTGCCCTTGTTGGCCGTCCCCAGGATCGTCCCGCCGAGGTGGGTGATGCCGCGCACCGAGGAGCGTGTGAGCGACATGAGCTGGTCGGTGTCGAGCAGGCCGCGGTAGCCGTGCCGGATGCCGTAGACCTCCCAGCCGCGCTCGATCGCCGCGAGGGTCGCCGCCCGGATCACCGCGTTCAGGCCCGGGGCGTCCCCGCCGCCGGTGTTGATCGCGATGCGCCGGATCTTCTTGGGATCGATCGTCTGTTCCATCCGAGGCCCCTTCGCTGAGCGGGGGCCCTGGCGCCTGCAGGCCGCAGGCGGCAGCTCCCCCGTGTCCAAGTCGACTGTGGGTCCGCAGAGTATGCGAGCCGCAGAGAGCCCGGCAATACCGGGTTCATCCGTACAGCCGGAGGATTTCCTGGCCCTCTCGCAGGTCCGCCACGCTGCGGTACTGGGCCGCGAGATCGACTCGCAGGTACCGCTTCTGGGCCCGCGGCGCTCCGAACAAGACCGGGCAGAGCTGGTTGCGCCCCTCTGCAAACCACCCCGCCCGGTCGCGGTCGTGACCGTGGACCACCACGGCAAGCCCAGGCGCCTCGGGCGCGAGCTTCGCCAGCAGCCTCGCGCACACCTCCTCGGGCTGGCCGTAGCTGTTCAGCCACGTCCCGAGCAGCGCGTCCTTCCTCCCGGTGCGGGGCGCGCCCAGGTCGATGGCGTCCAGCTCGGCGAGGGACTCGAGCGAGTCGTCCGGCGAGCCGTGCGCGAAGAGCAGCCCGCACGGCGTCACCGCCGCGAGGTGCGCGCTCGCGAAGAAGCGCCACAACCGCTCGCGCTCGGGCCTCGTCAGCGTGGCCTCGAACCGCGCCGCCTCGTCCGGATGGAACCTGGAGGTCCGCGGTCCCCCGAGGTGCGCGAAGTCGTGGTTGCCCAGGAGGTAGAGGACCTGGCCGGGGTGCTCGGCCACCAGCCGGTCGAGCGCCTCGACGACGGCCCACGACTCGTCGGGGTAGCCATACAGCTCGGGCTCGGAGGCGCGCGCCCCGTCGTCCGGGCCGTGGACTGCGTCACCGAGCACCAGCCAGTGCGTCGAGGGATCGCGCTGAAACTCCTCAGCGAAGCGCAGCGCGAGCGCCCGGAGGTCCTCGCCGTTGCCGTGCAGGTCGGTGCTGACCAGCAGCGTGCCGCGGCGAGGCAGGTGGGCGACGCGCTGCACGGCTCAGCGCGCCGAGAGGATCTGGTTCCAGCGGCGCACCATGTCCGACTCCAGCCGGCCGAGGTCCACGCCGATCTCGCGGGCGATGCGCAGCTCCTGCGCGAAGCAGGTGCCCATGGGCGTCGGGTCGTCGCTGCCCAGCACGCAGTGCACGTGGTTGCGCTGCAGGGCGACCAGCGGCGCGGCGCCGTGCGTGTGGTCGCGCCGCAAGGCGACGAGCGCCCCGGGGAGCAGCAGGTTGTTGCTGGTGGGGCAGACCTCCAGGGTCACGCCCTCGCGCGCCAGGCGGTCGAGCGTCGCGCCGCTCTGGAGCGAGTGGATGCCGTGGCCGATGCCGCTTGGCTCCAGCTCCAGCGTGCGGTCCACCGAGTGGTGCCCCTCGAACTCGCCGGCGTGGATGGTGAGGTCGGGCAGGTGCTTGCGCAGGCCCTGGATGATCTCGCGGAGCGCGGGCGGGAGCGGCTCTTTGTCGCCGGTGGTGACGATGCCCAGGACGTCCAGCCCGACCAGCTCGCGCTTGTACTCGACCAACATGTCGGCGAGGGCGCGGTAGTGCGGCTCGCTCTCGAAGGTCCGGGAGAAGCCTACCCGGAGGATCATCGGCTTGCGCGTCTCGAAGGCGACCTTCGCCTTCGCGGCCAGCACCGCGTCCAGGATGGGCCGCGCGTACTGCTCGACGAACTTCGTGGGCTCGACCTTGCGCCACTCGACGCCGAGGTTCTCGGCGAGCGTCCGGGCCATGGAGAAGAGGCTCAGGCGCATCTCGAAGCCGTCGGTCTCGGCCGCGGCCTCGCGGAAGGAGAGCTCCGCGAGCAGGGCGATGGCCGGAAGGCTCACGTAGGCGATGCGGGACTGGACGATGCACTTGTAGAACTGGTTCGCGTCCTCGGACGGCGCCGGCATGGTGAGGAAGGCGCGCAACTCCGGCCCGCTGCGGAAGTGGCGGGTCGCCTCGTCGTAGAAGGGGGCGCGGCGGATGTCGAAGGTCTGTGCGACGTGGGCCAGGGCCTCGGGGCTGTGGGAGCCCTCGAGGTGGCGGTGAAGATCCAGGAACACGATGCCTCCGGCTGGGGCGTTCGCGCCCGAGCGGGTCAGGGATGGTAGGTCGGCGGAGGATACACCTGCCAACCTCGTGGTCGACCGGTTTTCCACTGCCACGGTGGTACCGCAACGATCGGACGCACCGCGGCCCCGACCTCGTGGAAGAGGACGGGGCCGCAAAGTGCTGCGAGCCGGCTCAGAAGGCGAAGGACAGGTCCACCACCAACTCGGTCTCGTCCCGGTGCGTGAAGAAGGTGTTCACGATGCCGTCCCGCAGGACGTTGCCGCCCTGCTCGACGCCCACCGCGAGCTCGAACCACTCGACCGGCATGTACCCGGCGCCCACGCTCCAGCCGTACTTCTGGACCCACGCCGACTGGCTGCTGGCGTCGGACTCGTACGACTCCCGCGAGGGGTACTGGTTCCGCCAGGACCAGTTCACGTCGGCCCGCAGGAAGACCTTGCCCCACTTGTGGAAGTCGAGGACCTCGGCCTCCAAGAAGGGGCGGAGGAGAGTCACGAAGCGGGTGTTCATGCCGCCCTCGAGGCCGGCGCGCTCCGCGTACTTGTGGAAGCGGTACTGCGCGCGCAGGTCGAGGCCGAAGG
>CAZAIE010000736.1:0-4400 GCA_964485035.1 uncultured Myxococcaceae bacterium
TCGGCGCAGAGCGACAGCCTACCTCTGACTGCCGCCAATCTTTGCAACAGAGCCCGGTCATGGTTAAGCGCTCCAGAGGGCGGTGAAGGACGACCGAAAAAGGCCCCCCGCTTGCGCGAGGGGCCTCGGTCAGCCTCGGGAGTTTGCGAAGGTCGGTCAGGCTGCCGCGTCGCGCGCGATCGGCAAGTCGAACTTGCCGGGGTTGGCGCGGCGGACGGCATCGAAGATGACCGCTTCGGCTTCGGCCCAGCCGTCGTTCTGCGGCATGCCCAGGTCGTGCGCACCGAGTGCGGCACGCCCCGCAGAGAACATCGCGTCGAGGACATCGCCGATGACGCTGCTCGGCGAGGCCTCCTCGAGGGCCGTGAGTTCACGCCTCAGGTTTGAGGCGTTGATCGAAGAGCGAACCGTCATAGGTCCTCCGGTGTGGTTGTGGTCACAACGAAGAAGGCCCGCCGCTCGTACGACGGGCCTTCCGTTGGGCGGCTGGAGTTCCGCCCGCTCCTGCGGCCACTATCAGGGGGGGCTCTGAGTGGACCGCGAGGGAGGTTGGTGTCGCCCGGGCGCGACGCTCCAAGGAGCGAAGCCGCGAGGGCAAGAGGTCGAGGTCGATGAGTTCGCCGGGCACGGGGATCGTCTCCACGTAGAACGTCAACGGTGAAGCCACATCGAAGGTCCGGTAGTAATCGTCACCGCCCGCCGCGTTCCATGACTCCATCCGCAGCCTGATCGAGCCGGACGACTTACGGACAGAGACTAGAACGCCGGTGTTGTTGCTGGCTAGCCATGCAGGCATCCCGCGCTCAGCCGGCGGTCGTGGGCGCAGCTTGCCGTCCGTGAAGCGTATGACAGCGCCGCGCGGCGGGGGATTTTTCAGGATCCGTTCGAGGGTTTCGTTACGCCGCGAAATTACTGCCTTGCGCGCCGGAAGGCGCTGCAGGGCTGCGGCGTCAGGCTGGGGGATGTTCACCCTCCCGGCCGCGAACGTCGTGGCGACAAGCTCCCCGGCAGCCCGAGCGCTGAGGCCGAGTTCGGCGTTGAGCGCATCAGCGTGCTTTTGCATCTCAAGCATGCTGTCGGAATGCGCCCAATGCTGGGAATGGGATAATAGCCCGGTTCATCAGCCACCGCCGCGCCAAGGCGAGCGACGTAGCGGTCGCCGACGATGGCTAGGAAGGCGTACCGCTTTCCGGCGACCAGGGCGTCGATGCCGGATTCGAAACGGACTTCCGCTGTGAGTTCGCGGATCATTGGTTTCGTCTCCATCACGCCGCCTCGGCGGGCTGGGGGTGAAGGTCGAGGCTCTCTGCGACGCCGCGTGTGATCGCGGCGGCTTGAAAGGCCTCGCGCGACAGGTCGATGGCGCGCTGGGTCGACCTATCCGTGCCTTCTCCGAAAATAATCTCAACAGCGACCGCGGCGAATACGCGCGCCTTGGCGCGCACCCGGTCCGCCGCACGGATCGGGAAGGCGTCGCACCCGCACTTGGGGCAGTCGCCGGCCGGCACGGGCTCCCCGGGCCGCAGGACGCCCTCGGTGATGGGGCGAAGCTCGCTAGCGACGCAGCCCCATCCGCAGGCGTCGTCGCTGGAGCGGACCGGGGTGTCGGGGGTGCAAGGCTCGATGATCAGAATTCGATCGCTCATGCGGGGCCCTTCGGTTGAGGGAAGTTGGGAAAGTGACGCTTGCCGTCTTCGACAAAGGCCACGACGTCGTCCCAGCTGTTGCTTTCGAGCATCGTCACGTCCTCGCAGACCATGACGAACTGCGGACCGCTGGGCCGCTGGGCCGCTCGCGCTTCTGGGGATCGGTGAAGTCGATCCACAGGCGGAACACGTCGCAGACGAATGAGGGGCAGACGTCCTGGCGCCAGGAGGTGTCTTCGAAGTCCCAAGCGCCGGTGACGACGGACGGCACGTCGAAGTCGAAATCGGGAAACTCTTCGCGGTAGGTCAGCGCGTCTCCGGGCTGGTGGGGCTCGAAGAAAGAAGGCTCGCGCTCGGGGGCGAGCACGGGCCTCAAGGTGGGGAGAGATCACAACCGAGCTCAGCCAAGCAGCCAAACTCACCTAACCCTCGCCCTCCCTTCCCCTTTCGAGGACGCAGCGTCTCAGCGGCCGGGGAACTTCCGCAGCATTTCGTAGACCTCATCGTCGTAGGCGCGGGTGCGCTGGAGGTCGGCGTCCCAGAAGGACACCCCGGAACGAAGGCGATCGGCGACGTGCCCGATCCTGTGATCGCTGATCGGCCCGGCAGGTGTCGGACCTTGACCAGGAATTCCCCCATACAATGCTCCCCCTCGGCCGAGCCCAGGGCTCGACCGACCCCTTCGAGCGAGCAGGCCCCGCAACGCCCACGGCACGGAGAAAGGATGGAGCCGGGAGGCCCCGAAGCGTGGGATCGGCTGAACCCTGGGGCACCATGCGCGCCAGCCCCCTCTTGCCTGCCGTCGACTGGAAGAGCCCCACGACCGGCTCGATCTGGCCGGCGCATGCTCGAGCGGTACGGCAAGTGGAATACGGCAAGCTCTTCAGTCGGTGGGCGGCGGCCGGGTGTGGGAGCGTCTGATCGACGAACTGACGAAGGATTGAGACACTCAGTACCTGATGCTAAGCTCGACCGTGGTGCGAGCTCACAAGCAGGCGACGACAGGCCGGGGTTCCAGCACAGAAAAGAGTGGCCTCAATCCGGCTGTGGGGCGTCCCCGAGGCGGACCTTCACTAAGGCGGTGTGGGGTGCCAGTTGGGGACGAAACCTGGGCCCGGCCCGTATCTGTCGGCCGGACCCCATCTCCCGCAAGCATCAGGCCGCTGGGATCTTCCGCGACGGGTTCAGCAATTGGGGCCGCCGAGCGACCCATGGCAGCGCCCCTTCCAACTGCGCGGCCACCTGAAGGAGGAGGTCCTCGCGTCCATAGGCCGCGACGATCTGCACCCCAATCGGCATCCCATCGCTAGACATGCCGATGGGGAGGGAGATAGCCGGCTGCCCCGAAACGTTGAAGGGAACGGTGAAGGCCAGCATCCGCAGACTGCCCGAGATAAAGGCGGACTGACGCCCTTCCAAGTCGGTTCCCTTGGCGAGCATGAGTTCCCCAATTTCCGGCGTCTGACGCGTTACAGTCGGCAAGATCAGGAGGTCCCAACCCGCCTCCCACCAACGCTCCACCTTCCCAGCGTAGTATCGAAGCTCGTCCACGCACGCGGCGAAGGCGCGCCCCGTGACTTGGTCTGCGCGTTTGACCATTTCCCAACTGGTCCACTCAACGTCATCCTCCGTCAGCGGCCGGCCGATCAGTTCTCCGTTGCGTTCGATCTCTCGCGCGATCACGACGTCGGTGATCGGCGAGAGGGCCTTGAGGAAGGACCGATCGCCGAGCGCCTCTGGGTAGGCGTCGTTCACGTCATGGCCGAGCGCGGCAAGCGCCGCAGCGGCGCCCCGTGCCGCCGCGGCGCATTCCGGATCCAGAGCGAAGTCGCCAACGGGGTTGTGGGTCAGGACCCCCACGCGGAGACTGCCCGGATTCTCGCTTATGCTCTGGGCGTAGGGCCGTGACGCTGTCGGTGCGCAGAACGTGTCGCCCGGCCGATGGCCGCTGACGACGTCCAGTAACGCCGCGATGTCCCGCACGCTTCGCGCAAAGAGGCCTTCATGGGCGGTTCCTGCGACGTTGTCTGAATCAGTGACCAAGGGGCCTGGGGATATCCGCCCACGCGTCGGCTTGAGGCCGACGACGCCGCAGACGCTGGCAGGTATGCGCACGGAACCTGCCGCGTCATTGCCGTGCGCAACCGGTGACAGAGCCGCGGCTACCGCAGCCCCTGAGCCGCCGCTGGATCCGCCAACCGACCGTCCGAGGTTCCAAGGGTTCCGAGTGGCGCCCCACGCTTCGGGCTCCGTCGTTACCTGGTTGCCCATCTCCGGTGTATTCGTTTTGCCGAGCAAAACGAACCCCGCCGCGCGCATCCGCTGCACGAAATAGGCATCGTGGTCGGCTCTGTAGCCGGACTCTTTCATGCCTTTGATGCTGGACGTGTTGATATCGCCTTGGCTCACGACGGTGAGGTCCTTCAGAAGATAGGGCACGCCAGCGAAGGGCCCGGAGGCCAACTCGCTCTCACGCCGCGCCTTCTCAAAGAGCGGGATGATGACGGCATTGATCTCTGGGTTCACAGCTTGGACATGAGCGATCGTCGCCTCCAGCAGTTCGGTCCGGCTTATCTCTCCCGAGCGCACGAGTTCGGCCTGGGCCGTCGCATCCTGCCAAAGGTCCACCTTGCTCACTGTCGCGCTCCTTCTGCTGGTCTAAGCCGCGTGGACAATAACCTACCGCGACAGCTCCGGCGGGTCAAGTCCCGTGGAGTGGTGTAACGAACATTCTTCGAGAATGAGCTTGGCTAC
>CAZAIE010000737.1:0-4400 GCA_964485035.1 uncultured Myxococcaceae bacterium
GTCCGAGGAGCTGTGCCGCGCGGTGAAGGCCGCCTCCCGCGCCCGCGTGGCCCGGGCCAGCGCCCCGCCGCCGCCGCCCACCGCCCGCGCACTGCTCAAGACCACCCATCGCATCCTCGCCATCGGCGCCTCCACCGGCGGGACGGTCGCGCTCGAGGCCATCCTCAAGCGGCTGCCTCCGGACCTGCCCGGCACCGTCGTCACCCAGCACATGCCCGAGACGTTCACCCGGCTCTTCGCCGAGCGCCTCGACGCCCAGACCGACCTCGAGGTGCGCGAGGCCCAGGACGGCGACTCGCTCGCGCCGGGCCGCGTGCTCATCGCGCCGGGCAACAAGCACCTGCTGCTGCGCCGCTCGGGCGCGCGGTACTTCGTCAACGTGAAGGACGGCCCGCGCGTGAACCGGCACCGTCCTTCGGTGGACGTGATGTTCCGCTCGGTGGCGCGCACCGCCGGGCGCAACGCCCTGGGGGTGATCCTCACGGGCATGGGCGGCGACGGCGCGAAGGGCATGCTGGAGATGCACGACGCCGGCTCCAAGACCTTCGCCCAGGACGAGGCCTCGTGCGTGGTCTTCGGCATGCCTGCCGTGGCCATCGAGCTCGGCGGCGTGGACGAGGTGCTCGCGCTCGACGCGATGCCCCAGCGCATCATCGAGGAGTTCGCCCGGGACGACCTGGGACGCGAGCCCACTGCTGCCTGACTTCGTCGTCGAGGGTCTTCGACACCCACAGAGGCGGCAGGGACCCACGACGGCGAGGGGAAGTCCGCGGAATCACGGGCACCCGATCAGGGCGCAAATCGTGCACGCAAACACAGCGCTCCGGCCCGGGGGGGCCGGGTCCGTTCGAGCGGCATCGTGCGCATGAGCGGTCCGGAAGAGCGTTGCCTGGCTGCCCAGAGGCAGCGAGGGGGCCACATGTTCTCGAAGCTGGGGGTTGGGACGAAGCTGCGGGCGGCGTCGTTCGTGCTGGCGGGGCTGCTGGTCGGGCTGGGGGCGTACGTCGCACGCAGTGTCCAGGCGCTCGTCGTGCCGCGGGTGGCCTCGTCGGCTGGAACCCACGTCGGAGTCGTCGCGGAAGAGTCCGTGGCGCGCGCAGCAGGCCTCGTGCAGTTCGTCTGGGTTGCCGTGCTGCTCCTGGCGCTGGCCTGCATCGTGGCCGGCTTCGTCGTCGCGCGCGCAGTGGCGAACCGGCTGCGGGCACTCGCGGAGGCAGCGCGTGGGCTGGGGAGGGGAGACCTCGACCAGGAGTGTGGCCCTTCGTCGCCGGACGAGTTGGGCCAGCTGACCGAGGCGCTCCGGGAGACGCAGCAGTACCTCCGGGACGTGGCCCAGGGCGCCTCGGCGCTCGCGCGGGGAGACCTCTCGCGGACCCTCGCGACCCGCTCTGAGACGGACCACCTCGCGCGCAACCTGGTGCAGGCGACCGACGCGGTCCGGCAGATGAGCGAGGAGACGCAGCGGCTCGTCGGCGCGGCAAAGGCCGGCAGGCTGGCTACCCGCGGGGACGCGTCCCGCTTCCAGGGGGCCTTTGGGGACATCGTGGGGGGAGTGAACCACCTGCTGGACGCCGTGGGCGGTCCCCTCAACGTGACTGCCGAGTACGTCCACCGGCTCTCGAAGGGCGACCTCCCCCCGCCGATCGCCGAGCGCTGGGAGGGGGACTTCCATGAGCTGCAGGAGAACCTGGGCGCCGCGCGCGACGCGGTGAAGGCGCTGGTGACGGACGCCGACGCGCTGTCCGAAGCCGCGGTGGCTGGACGACTCGCCACCCGCGCAGACGGCTCGCGCCACCAGGGCGGGTTCCGCCGGGTCATCGAGGGGATGAACGCCTCCTTCGACTCCCTCGTCGGCTACCTCGACTCGATGCCGCTGCCCGCGATGATCGTCGACCGCGAGCTGCGGGTGCTCTACCTGAACCGCGCGGGCCTCTCGGTGGGCGGGACGACGCTGGACGCGCTGCACGGCAAGCCTTGCTCCGAGTTCTTCCGCACCGAGGACTGCCGGACCACCCGCTGCGCCTGCCGGCGGGCGGTGGACGAGGGGCGTCAGGTCCAGGCGGCGACGATCGCCCGGCCGCGCCAGGGCCTCGAGCTGGACATCGACTACCTCGGGGTCCCGGTGAAGGACCGCCGCGGGCAGGTCGTCGGGGCGTTCGAGGTCGTGCTCGACCAGAGCGAGCTGCGCAAGTCCGCGCGCCGCGCCCGGAAGATCGCCGACTACCAGGAGGCAGAGGTCCTCAAGGTCCAGGCCGCCCTGCGCCGCCTGGCCGAGGGCGACCTCGAGGTCGAGCTCTCGCCGGCTCCGACGGACGCCGAGACCGCAGCGGTCGGCCAGACCTTCCAGGTCATCGACACCGCCATCGCGCAGGTCGTGGCGTCCGTCCGGGGACTGTCCTGCGACGCGCAGCTGCTGGCCCAGGCCGCAGTGCAGGGACGGCTCGCCACACGGGTGGACGTGCAGCGGCACCAGGGCGAGTACCGCAAGGTGGTCGAGGGCGTGAACCACACCCTGGACGCGGTGATGGGCCCGCTGGGGACCGCGGCGCAGTGCGTCGCGCGCCTCAGCCGGGGAGACATCCCGGAGAAGATCGCCGCGCCGTACCCGGGGGACTTCGGCGCCCTGCGCGACAACCTGAACGGCTGCATCGAGGCGGTCAACGCCCTGGTCGCAGACACTGCGTTGTTGAGCCAGGCCGCGACCGAGGGCCGCCTGGCCACCCGCGTGGATGCGGCCCGTCATGGAGGTGGGTTCCGCGCCATCGTCGAAGGGGTGAACCACACGCTGGACGCGGTGCTCGGCCCGGTGACCGTCGCAGCCGAGTACATCGACCAGCTCTCGAAGGGGGTCGTCCCGCCACGCTCGAAGCGCGGGTTCACGGGCGACTTCCGGGCCCTGGAGCAGAACCTCAACGGCTGCCTCGACGCGGTGGACGCCCTGGTCACGGACGTGGCGCGGCTCCAGACCGCTGGCGCCCAGGGAGAGCTCGCGACGCGCGCCGACGCCTCGCGGCACCAGGGGCACTTCAGGCAGATCGTCGAGGGGATGAACCGGACCCTGGACGCGGTCACCGGGCCGCTGGGCGTCGCGGGGGACTGCGTGGCGCGCATCGCGAAGGGTGAGATCCCCGAGCGCATCAGCGCCGAGTACGCGGGGGACTTCCGTACCCTGCGCGACAACCTCAACTGCTGCATTGGCGCGGTGAACGCCCTGGTGGGCGACACGTCGAGCCTTCACCGCGCGGCGCTGGAGGGCCGCCTCTCCGTGCGCGCCGACCCCTCCCGTCACGAGGGCGACTTCCGCCGCATCGTCGAAGGCGTGAACGAGACGCTCGACGCGGTGGTCGGCCCGCTGAACGTCGCCGCGGAGTGCGTGGAGAGGCTCTCGCGCGGTGAAGTCCCCCCGAAGATCACTCGGGAGTACGCGGGGGACTTCCGCAGGCTCCGCGACAACCTCAATGGCTGCCTCGAGGCGGTGAACCGGCTGGTCACCGACGTCAACCACCTCTCCGCCGCGGCGGTCGACGGGAAGCTGGGGACGCGGGCCGACGCCACGCGTCACCAGGGAGATTTCCGCAAGATCGTCGAGGGGGTGAACCACACGCTGGACGCGGTGATCGGGCCGTTGACGCTCGCCGCGGACTACATCGACCGCATCGCCAAGGGGCTCACCCCGCCGCTCCTCACCGAGGAGTACCGCGGCGACTACGACACCCTGCGCGTCAACCTGAACACCTGCATCGGCGCCATCTCCACCATGGTGGACGAGGTGGGCGTGGTGATGCGGGCGGCCAAGGACGGGGACCTCACGCGCCGCGCGAACGCGGACCGGACCCAGGGCGTCTACCGCAAGCTGCTGCGCGGGCTGAACGAGACGGTCGAGGCGCTGATCCGTCCGGTCACCGAGGCCACGGTCACGCTGCAGGCGCTGGCGGCGAAGGACCTGCGCGCGCGGGTGAAGGCGGACTTCAAGGGGGACCACGCGAGGATGAAGGACGCGGTCAACGCCACCGCGGCCTCGCTGCACGACGCGCTGGTCTCGGTCGCGGAGGCGGTGGACCAGGTGAACGCCGCTTCCGGCCAGATCGCCGGGACCAGCCAGTCGGTCTCGCAGGGGGCCTCGGAGCAGGCGGCTGCGCTGGAGGAGACCTCGAGCAACCTCGAGGAGATGTCGGGGATGACGAAGCAGAACGCCGACAACACCCGCCAGGCGGAGGTGCTGGCCCACGACACCAAGGCCGCCGCCGACAAGGGGAGCGCGGCGATGGTGCGGATGAGCGACGCCATGGCCCGCATCCGCCAGGGCGCGGAGGGCACCGCGGAGATCATCCGGGACATCGACGAGATCGCCTTCCAGACGAACCTGCTCGCCCTCAACGCCGCGGTGGAGGCGGCGCGGG
>CAZAIE010000738.1:0-4388 GCA_964485035.1 uncultured Myxococcaceae bacterium
CGGATAGGCGTCACCACCTCAGCCACCTCGGCCGCTCCGAACTCTCCGATGTGAACGCAGCAGCCCTCCTTCCACTCCAACCAAGGTGGGCTCACGCGCGCTGCCCGAGAGCCCGAACCCCGAGCTGGCACCGGCAACGCTGCGCGCGCTCCCCGCTCGCGTCCTGCCGAGGCGGATCCCGAGACTCCACGCTCGCGTCCGCGTCCCGCCGCCGAGGCGGTTCCGCAAGCCCAGCTCGCGGCTGCACAGGCCGCAGCGACGCTCCAGGCTCCCGTGCGGGAGGCGCCAGCAGTGCGGCGCGCCGGGACTCCGTCACGCGATGTCACGAACGTGGCGAGCCACAAGGCGGACGGCGCTGCCAGGCTGGAGGTCCCGCTGCCGCTGCGCCGCTCGACGCTGCAGACCCTGCCGAGCCGCTCGACGGGCCGCTCGAGTCCCCAGGCCAAGGCTGCCCACTCTCCCCGGGAGACCGCGCGCGCTGCCCGAGAGGAGACCAAGCGCGAGGTCCGTGAGGCCCAGGAAGCGCGCTCCAAGGAGCTGAAGGATCCGCGCGAAGTCCGGCCGGAGGACGTCGCCCGCTCCGAGCGTCCGGCGCACGCTCAGGCGTCAGCCTCCGCAGCTCCCGAGATGACTCCCGCGCCCATCATCGCGCCCATGGAGCCGAGCGCTCCCGTCGGCGCGGCCTCGCTCCTCGCCCAGGCGCAGGAGGACCCGACGCTGCGCGCGGTGGTGCTGCCCCAGACGGCCCACGTGCGCTGCGAGGTGGATGGCGCTGGCGAGCTCGCGCTGCACCTCCGGGTGCGCGACGGCGTGGCCGACGTCCGCCTCGACGGCCAGGCCGCGCAGCTCCTGAACCGCGTCTCCGACCTCGAGGCCGCGCTCGCCAGCGAGGGTCTGCGGCTCGGCAGCTTCGACCTGCCGCAGGACCAGCAGCGGCGACACGAGCAGGCAAACCCGGCCGACGACGACGTGCCGTTCCGGCCCAGGCCGAACCCGAACAGGGCCCCCGAAGCCGCGGCGGTCTCGTCGGCAGGCCGGTTGCACGTGAAGGCGTGAGGAGGCAGCGATGACGACCTCAGTGGCCAACGCGACGGCAGCCGGAGCAGCGACGCCCTCGACGAGCACGCGGATTGGCTCGAACGAGATGGGGAAGGACCAGTTCGTGAAGCTGCTGCTCGCGCAGCTCGGCAACCAGGACCCGACCGCGCCGGTCGACAGCCAGGCGTTCGTGGCGCAGCTCGCGCAGTTCTCCTCGGTGGAGCTCCTGCAGACCGCCAACTCCTCGCTCGACTCCTTGATCATGGCGCAGGCGGCAGGCAACCAGACCTCGGTGGTCTCGCTGGTCGGCAAGGACGCCATCTTCAAGGGCGAGTCGGTCTCGGTCACCGCCGACGGCACCGGGAAGATCACCGCGGACCTCTCGGGGAACGCGGACACGGTCACGGTGGTCATCAAGGACCAGAACGGGAAGACGGTCCGCACCGCCAGCTACCCGAAGCAGGCGGCGGGCCGCATCGGCCTCGAGTGGGACGGCAAGGACGACAACGGCAAGCACGTCGCCGCCGGCGACTACAAGGTGCAGATCACCGCCTCGACCTCCGACGGGAAGAACGTCCCGGTCACGCAGCGCATCAGCGCGCGCATCGACGGCGTCTCGTACGTCAACGGCTACCCCGAGCTGCTGCTCTCCACCGGGCAGCGGGTGAAGCTCGCCGACGTCGTCGAGGTGTCGCAACCCAAGCAGCCGCAGAGCCCGTAGCACCGTCCACGCACAAGCAGTCGAAAGGAGCAGTCAGATGAGTCTCATGTCGTCCATGTACACCGGTGCCAGCGGCCTCAACGCCAACAGCGAAGACCTCACCGTGATCGGCGACAACCTCGCCAACGCCAACACCATCGGCTTCAAGGCCAGCCGCACCGCCTTCGCCGACGCGCTCGCCCAGAGCATGATCAACGGCAACCAGGTGGGCATGGGCACCCGCGTCCAGGCCGTGCAGCGACTGCTGGCGCAGGGCTCGCTCGCCAACACCGGCATCGCCACCGACCTCGCGCTGAACGGCCCCGGCTTCTTCATCGTCAAGGGGAACAACGCCGGCGCGGACGGCACGTTCTACACGCGCGCAGGCCAGTTCACCGTCGACAACCTCGGCTACCTGGTGAACCTCGACGGGATGCGCGTGCAGGGCTACCCCGCGGACGCGACCGGGGCGATCCAGCCGGGGGTCACCGACCTCCTGGTGGGCAACGCGGCCTCGTCGCCCTCGCCCACCGGCAACATCACGCTCAAGGGCAACCTGCGGTCCGACGCCGTCATCCCCACCACCCCGTTCGACCCGGCCGATCCGACGTCCTACAACTTCACGCAGGACACCACGATCTACGACTCGCTGGGGAAGGCGCACGTGGTGAGCATCTACTACCGGAAGACCGCCGCGGGCGCGTGGGAGTTCCACTCCATGACCGACGGCGCCGGCATCCAGGGCGGCACCGCCGGGACGCCCTCCGAGATCGCCTCCGGGACGCTGACCTTCGACACCAACGGCGCGCTCACCGACGCGACCCAGACCAGCAACTTCACGCCGGTCGACGCGACCAGCCCGCAGGCGCTCACGTTCAACTTCGGCACCACCACCACGGCCGGCGGCACGGGTCTGGACGGCATGACCCAGTTCGCGCAGGACTCCACCACCAGCTTCGTGAACCAGGACGGCTACGCGTCGGGTGAGCTCTCGAGCGTCTCCATCGACTCCGAGGGCCGCGTGGTCGGCGCGTTCTCGAACGGCCAGAGCCGGGCGCTGGGCCAGGTCGCGCTGGCGGACTTCTCCGCCGCGGACAAGCTGACCCGCCTGGGCGGCAACCTCTTCGGCCAGACGCTGGACTCGGGCGACCCGGCAGTCGGCACCGCGGGCACTGGCGGACGGGGCGGCATCATCGCCGGCGCGCTCGAGCAGTCGAACGTGGACATGGCCAACGAGTTCGTCCGGATGATCTCCGCGCAGCGCGGCTTCCAGGCCAATTCCAAGACCATCTCCACCGCCGACCAGCTCCTCGCCGAGCTCATGTCGCTCAAGCGGTAACCAGTAGCTCCTCGCCCACCTGGGTGTGCAGGTCCGGGGTTATTCCCGGACCTGCTCGTGTCGAAAGCCCTTGGACGAGGTCTGTCTCGAGGCAGGCGTGCGTCTCGAAGGGGGTCCCATGCCCTCGATGGGTGGAAGACGAAGGGCCAAGGCCAGCGCCCCGGTCCTCGCCGCGCTGCTGCTCGCGGCGGCGTGCGAGAGGCCGTGGATGGCCCCTCGCGCAGACGCTGACGACTACCCTGGCGTCGGCGAGCTCAGCCGCGCCATCTCCCCGCTCGCCAACCCCTGTGAGTTCAACGCCGGGACGTTCACCGTCACCGTGACCGTGGCCTCGGGAGAGATCGCGGTCATCTCCAAGTCCACGAGCAGCACCAACCTCCTGGTCAACGACGAGACCTGTCCCCCGGCCTCTACCCCGGTCGCCACCACCGCGACCGCGAAGATCATCCGCGTGGTCGAGGCAGGCGCGGGCGAGGACCAGACCCTCATCCTCGACTACTCGGCGGGGCTCTTCGGCGCCTCGACCAGCGCCACCACCGGCGTGTTCGTGGACCTGGGCGCCGGCAACGACGTCTTCAAGGTTCGCGGGTCCGCGAGCGCCGACAACATCTCCTTCGGGGTCGCGACGGCTGCGCCCAACCACCGGACGATGTCCATCAACACCGACACCCGGCCGGACGTCGTCTTCGTCTCGGGCACCCCCGAGGTCACCGTGAGCACAGGCCTGGGTTCGGACCTCGTCTCAGGCCAGGGCAGCACTGCGACCGGGACAGCGTTCGACCGGCCACTCATCCTCTATGGAGGTGAGGCAGCGGACACGCTCACTGGCGGCAACGGCGACGACCAGCTGTTCGGCGGGGCTGGCAACGACCGGCTCAAGGGCGGCCTCGGGGCCGACACGCTCGACGGCGAGGACGGGGACGACACCTTCGACGAGGGCGCGGCGGCTTCCACCGGAGACGACGTGGTCACCGGAGGACTGGGGACCGATCTCGTGGATTACACGGCGAGAACCGCTGCCCTCGACCTCCACCTCGACGGCCAGGCAGGCTCCGGAGAAGCGGGCGAGAGCGACACGCTCGGCACGGACGTCGAGAGCCTCAAGGGCGGCGCTGGCGACGACACGCTCACTGGGAATGCCTCGGCGAACACGCTCTGGGGCAACGGCGGAGCGGACCGGCTCATCGGCGGCGCGGGCAACGACACCCTGTGGGGTGGCGACGGGGCAGACACCCTCGACGAGGGATCGGCGGCCAATGGCTCCGACAAGCTGAACGGCGGCACGGGCATCGACACCGTCGACTACTCGGC
>CAZAIE010000739.1:0-4388 GCA_964485035.1 uncultured Myxococcaceae bacterium
AGGGAGGGCAGGGCGGCGTCCACCAGCGGGGAGAGGCCGCGCAGCACGCGCACGGGGGCCTTGCCATTGGCCAGGCCGGCGAGGAAGTCCTTGAGCTCGGGCAGCGGCAGGGCGCGGTCGACGCCGTAGCGGACCTGGCTGCCCTCGAGGCCGAGCCGCGCGCCCACCCAGAGCGCGCCGCGGGCGCGGTCGGTGAAGAAGGCCGGCGTGCTGCGGTCCACCTCGGGCTCGACGAAGAGCACCTCCTCGTGACCGCCTTCGTGCTTGGGGAGCAGCACCAGGACGCAGTCGGCCTCGAGGTTCCCGGTCAGGTAGTAGAAGTCCGAGCCGGGCCGGAACTTGTAGCCAGTGTCGTTCGCGCGGATCTTCTCGTGGCCGGTGGGGACGACGATGACCTCACCCGGGAAGAGCGCCGAGAGCGCGAGCCGCCGGTCGGCGAAGGCCAAGAGGCCCTTCACCTTGGGGGTGGGCTTCTTCGAGGCGGGCTTCCACCCCGACATCATGAACTCGACGAGCGCCTGCGGCGGCTGGGTGTCGTGGCCCGCCTTGGCGGGGAGCTTCTTGTCTCCGGCCTTCAACATGGGCTGCCTCCAGGTCCGGCTGTGGAAAAGAGGGGAGAGACTAGCGGAGTTGGCGCGCGCGCGTCGACCGACGGGGAGGCTGCGAAGCTCGGACGCCACGCGAAGCTCGGACGCCACGCGAAGCCCCGCTTCGCACGAGGAGCAAGAGGTGCGACAGCCCGCGGCTGGCGTGGACGCCCAGGCGACCAGGGAGAACCAGTGAAATCAGTGGGTTGGAGTGGGGGCTTCACTTTTCTCCGTCCGTTTCCCGACGACGAGGACACTAAGGAGCGCCCCTCGACCGACCTGCTCCGGGGCTGGAGAACCAAGGACATGCGACCTGTGCCTGCAGACCCTGGGATGACCTCGACGATCTCCATGCTCGAGATGGTCCTCCCGGTTTGACAGGCGCGTCCTGGGTTTGGCTTACTGTGCCTCGCTTCCTGACCCCCCAACGCCTAGAGGTGCCGATGCGCGCACCGTTCCTGCTGGTCGTCGCGATCGCCGCTGGGCTGGTCCTGCCCCCGGTGACGTCCTGGGCTGCACGGCCTCCCGCGGCGGCGAAGAAGCGGCCTCCAGCCGGCGCTCCCACGAAGGCCGAGGAGAAGGCCGTCGTCCCCGAGAAGGCTTCGGCGGCGCCCGCTGGCGCCCCGACGGGGGACGTCGCTGTCGGTCCCCGTGGCCCCACCCGCATCGACTTCGACGACCGGCTCATCCAGGGCCAGACCAACAAGTCCGGTGCCGTCTACCTCTTCGATCGCAAGGAACTTTCGGTCCGGAGCATGGTCCGACAGAGAACGAGCTTCAGGGATCAAATCGTCAAAGACATCCTGACCGAGTGAATGCAACGTGGCTGACGCTTCGGCACTCCAAGTCGTCATCTTTCGGGACGGGAACCTCGTAGGGTCAGAGGTCTTCCTCCCAGGTGACTATGCGCTGGGCAGCGACCCCGGCTGCGAGCTCGTGCTCGCGGACGACGTGGTCGGCCGCTGCCAGGCTTTCCTGAGCTTCCGCGAAGGCAAGGTGACGCTGCAGAACGTCGCCGCCGACGTGGAGATGAACGTCAACGGGGCGCCGCAGAAGCTTGCGGACATCCGCGCCCTCGACGACGTGGCCATCGGGCCCTTCCTGCTCAAGTTCCGCGTGGTGGCCCAGAAGAAGGCCCCCGGCGTGCAGCCGCAGCCTGCCGCGGCGAGCCCGGTCGCCCCCGCACCGCCCGTGGCGACGCGTCCCGCGCCTTTGGCCCCTGCACCCAAGCGGCCTGCCGAGGAGCCAGGGCAGGGCGAGCCGACCATCCGCGCGACCGTGTCTCCCGCGGCGATCACCGAGCTTGCGGCCATTCCGGTGCAGCCTGCGCCGGTGGTGCCCCCGGTGGCGAAGCCCGCGGCGAACCCCACCGTCCCGGGTCGAGGCCCCGCAGCGGCCCAGCCGCAGGTCCAGGCGCGGGCAGTGGTGCCTCCCGCTCCCATCGCCGCACCGGCCAAGGCTCCTGCTCCCGCCCCGGCTCCCGTCCGGGTTGCGACGCCGGCTCCGGTGCCTGTCCGGGTTGCCACGCCGGCTCCGGTGCCCGTGTCCCGCCCTGCTCGGACTCCGGCGGCGACCTCGGGACGCGGTCCGCTCGACGCCAAGCGCCGGCCCCGCGCCGAGATGCTGCGAGGGATGGTCTTCGAGCCCACCGCCGAGGAGAAGGCGATCCTGGCGATGCCCGAGAAGGGCATCGACCCGGGGCCCTTCCTTCGCGTGCGCGTCTTTTGGGGCAAGACCACCGTGGGGCTCTACGGCTTCGCCCCGGGTTCCCAGGTCTTCGCCGGACCCGACGACAAGGTCGGCGTGGCGGTGTACCGGCTGGAGCTGCCCAGCCCGAAGTTCCTGCTGGCGCAGCACGAGAAGGGCCACTGGTTCGTCCGCGTCCCCAAGGGTCAGCGCGCGTTCCGTTTCGAGCCCCAGGGGTGGCGCCCGGCCGAGGGCGTGCCCGACGGCGACGCGACCAAGGTCCAACTGGAGCAGGGCAAGCTGGTCCGCCTCGGTGACGCCAACTACTCCATCGAGCTTCGCGTGGACCGGGCGCGGCGCGCGCCGTCCGAGAGCATGCGGACCCTGGTGCAGTCCGGGGCCATCCTGCCCTTCGGCATCGTCGCCGGCATGACCGTGGCGCTGGGCCTGGTGGTGGCGTTCATGCCGGACTTCAACAAGGACGCCGCCGACTTCAACCCGCAGCAGATGCTGCACGCCGCCAAGGCCATCCTCAAGCCACCCGACAAGAAGAAGGAAGAGAAGAAGAAGGAAGAGAAGAAGAAGGTGGTGGAGAAGGCCGAGAAGCCATCGAAGAAGACCGACCTCCCCGACATCCCCAAGACCAAGGTGCAGCAGGTCAACTCGGCGATGCGCGCGGTCCAGAAGGTCGTGAGCGCCGGCCCCGCGGTCGAGAGCCTGCTCAAGGCCACCAGCAAGCTCGCTGGCGGCCCCAAGGGCTACGGCGACAAGGGCATGGGCTACAAGCTCTCGCCGCTCATCGGCAAGCCTCCCATCGCCATGGCGGGCATGGGCTTCGGGCCCGGCATGGGCGGCTTCGGGACGCAGACCGTGGGCATGGGCGCCATCCGCGGCATGGGCGGCGGCGGCGGCGGTGGCATCGGCACCTTCTCCGCGGGCGGCACCGGCAAGGGCAAGGTCGCGGGCACCGTGGTCTCCGCGCCCTCGAGCGGGTTCAAGCAGCGCGCCGGTGGCGGCATGCTCGCCCGCGAGCTCATCGCCAAGGTCATCAACGAGCACCTGGGCGAGGTCCGCGGCTGCTACGAGCGGGCGCTGCTCAAGGAGGCCGGCCTGGCCGGCAAGCTGGTGCTCGAGTGGACCATCGACACCAACGGCCGCGTCGAGGAGATCAAGGTCAAGCAGGCGACGATCCGCGGGGCGGAGGTGCCCAACTGCATCGTCGGCACTTGAAGGGCTGGGTCTTCCCGAAGCCGACCGGCGGCAAGGTCGTCGTCTCGTACCCCTTCCTCTTCAACAGCGTGGGCTTCTAGTATCGCCGTCCCCTGGCCGGCTCCTGGCGAGCCGGCCGCTCCGGTTCCAAGCGCCGGGCCAAGCCCCGAAAGTGAGCCATGAGAGCCAAAGCGACAGCCGCAGTCCTCCTCGCCGCCGTCCTCCTCGCGCCCGGGTTCGTGCGCGCCGAGGAGGCCGAGGAGCCCGGACGCCTCGCCGCCGTGCAGCGGCGCAAGTTCCGGATGGACCACGAGGTCTTCGCGGCGCTGGCGCTCCAGCCCCTCGACGCCTTCTACAAGGGGCTGGGGCCGGTGGCCGGCTACACGCTGCACTTCTCCGACGTCTGGGCCTGGGAGGTGCTGCGCGGCGGCTACTCCTTCCGCCTGAAGACGGGGCTGCGCGAGCAGCTGGAGAAGGACTACGCGGTCGCCCCCACCAAGTTTGACGAGATGGAGTGGTTCGTGGGGACGGCGGCGATGATCACCCCGTTCTACGGCAAGCTCTCGTTCGTCAACTCCAGCGTCACCCACGCCGAGATGTTCCTCACCATCGGCGGGAGCGTGGGCCGCTTCAGCGAGAACACCTACAAGCCGGGGCCCCAGGCCGGCCTCGGGTTCCGCTTCTTCCTGGCCCAGTGGGTGTCGCTGCGGTTCGACTGCCGCTACCACTACCTCATCGCGAAGAACCCCACGCAGGTCGTGGATCTGACCCTCGGGCTCGCGCTGAGCCTGGGCGGCACGGATTGAACCTCCTTCCAGGATCATCCGAACCATGAGCGCGATCCTCGGCGCGTTGTGCGCCTCCCTGCTGGCTGCGGCGGCGCCTGCGCCTGCCCCAACCCCTGCC
>CAZAIE010000740.1:0-4387 GCA_964485035.1 uncultured Myxococcaceae bacterium
TCTCTGCCCTGCGCGTCCGCCCGGAGCGGTTCCACACCGTGGTCTGCGCCACCGCCCAGCACCGCCAGATGCTCGATCAGGCGCTGGCGGTCTTCGACCTCGTGCCCGACGTGGACCTGGACCTCATGGCCCCCGGGCAGGACATCTTCGACGTCACCGCGCGGGTGCTGCTGGCGATGCGCCCCGTCCTCGCCGAGCACCGCCCGGACGTGGTCGTCGTCCAGGGTGACACCACCACGGCGTTCGCGGTCGCGCTGGCCGCGTTCTACGCGCGCATTCGCGTGGCCCACGTCGAGGCGGGCCTGCGCTCCTGGGACAAGTTCCAGCCCTTCCCCGAGGAGATCAACCGGACGCTGGTCAGCTCACTCACCGACTTCCACTTCCCGCCCACCCGCGGCTCGTTCGAGAACCTGCGCCGCGCGGGCTTCCCCGAGAAGGACCTGCTCACCACCGGCAACACGGTGATCGACGCGCTCCACCAAGCGCTTCCCCGGGCCCGCGCCAGCGGCGGCGTCCCCGGCCTGGCCCTCGACCCCTCGAAGCGGCTGGTGGTGGTCACTGGCCACCGGCGCGAAAACTTCGGGCCCGGCGTGGCCTCCATGTGCGACGCCATCGCCGAGCTGGCGAGAACCCGCGAGGACATCGAGATCGTCTATCCCGTCCACCTCAACCCCAACGTCCGGGGGCCGGTCCACGAGCGGCTGGGCGGGCTGGCGCGGCTGCACCTCATCGAGCCACTGTCCTACCTGCCGTTCCTCTGGCTCATGGACCGGGCCTACCTGCTGCTCACCGACAGCGGCGGCGTGCAGGAGGAGGGCCCGGCGCTGGCCAAGCCGGTGCTGGTGATGCGCGAGGTCACCGAGCGGCCGGAGGCGGTGGACGCGGGCGCGGCGCTCCTGGTGGGCACCGACCGCGAGCGCATCGTCACCAGCGTGCAGCGGCTCCTGGACGACCCTGCGCTCTACCATCGCATGTCCCACGCCGGCAGCCCCTACGGGGACGGCCGGGCCTGCGAGCGCATCGTGGACTTCCTGGCGCAGCGTCTGGGCTGAGAATCAGGGCGCGTCGGGCTTGAAGATGCGCTGCACCGGCGGCCGCTGCGGCGGCTGGTCGGTGCCGAGCACGTACTTCACGCCCATCCACCCCACCGTCCCGGTGATGCCGGCCAGGGCGAGGAAAGCGGCGACGCGCTTCCACGCGGCGACCGGCTCCTTCTCGTAAGGGGAGACGCGCGCCTCGAGCTGCTTCTTCGCGATGCGCTCGGTGTACTCCACCGCCACGTCGTCCGCAGGGCCGTCGGCGATGACCTGCCCGTGGGAGAGCAGGATCGCCCGGTCGCAGATCTTCTGGACCTGGTCCATGGTGTGCGACACGAAGATGATGGTGCAGCCGCGCTTCTGGAAGTCGACGATGCGCTGGAAGGACTTCTCCTGGAAGGCCTGGTCGCCCACCGCGAGCACCTCGTCGATGATCAGCACCTCGGGGTCCACCTCGGTGGCCACCGAGAAGCCGAGCCGGGCGAGCATGCCGGAGGAGTAGTTGCGCACTGGCTCGTCGATGAACTGGCCCAGCTCGCTGAACTCGATGATGCGGTCCATCTTCGCGTCCAGCTCGCGGCGCGACAGACCCATCACCGAGCCGTTGACGTAGATGTTCTCGCGGCCGGTGAAGTCGGGGTGGAACCCGGCGCCCAGCTCCAGGAGCGCCGCCACCCGGCCGTGGACCTCCATGCTGCCCACCGTGGGGCTCGCGGTCTTGGCCATGAGCGAGAGCAGGGTGCTCTTCCCCGCGCCGTTGGCCCCCACGATGCCCACCGTCTCGCCCCGGCGGATCTGGAAGTTCACCCCGCGCAGTGCCCAGAACACCTCCTTGGTCGGGCCGCCCAGGCCCAGGGCCAGCTTGGCGGCGTCCTTGAGCAGGATGGTGCGGTGGCGCTGCAGCTCGTACTTCTTGCCGACGTTGCGGGCGTCGACGACGAGCGGGGCGCCGGAGGCGGGGCTAGAGGTAGTCGGCGAAGACATTTTCGTAGTGCTTGAAGACCGCAAGGCCGATGGCGAAGACCACCAGCGCGGTGATGCCGCCCGCGCCCAGCAGCGTGAAGCTCGGCCGGCTCCCGTGCAGCAGGATGGACCGGTAGCCCTCGGCCACGCCGACCAGGGGGTTCCACATCAGCAGCTTCGCGAGGTTCGGGGGGACCACCGTGAACGAGTAGAAGGTAGGCGTGAGCCAGGTGAGGACGAGCAGCGCGCTGTTGAGGATGTACTGCGTGTCCCGGTAGCGCACGTTCAGCGCCGAGACGATGAGCGCGACCCCCTGGATGAAGGTGAGCTGCACGCTGAACACCACCACCAGCCAGAGCAGGTTCCACGAGGGGTGGAAGGCCTCGCGGAAGTAGAGGAACAGCCCCGCGACCAGGGTCAGCTCGATGAAGAAGTGGCGCACGTGGCTGAGCACCACCGCGGTCGGCAGCAGCACCCGCGGGAACGCCACCCGCTTCACCAGCGAGAGGTTGTCGGCGATCGACGCGGCCGCGCCGTTCACCGAGTTGGCGAAGCTGCGGTAGGGCACCAGGCCCAGCAGCAGGAAGATGGGATAGAAGGGCTCGGCGACCTGCAGGATGTGCGCGAAGACGATGGTGTAGATGACCACCATCACGAGCGGGTCGGCGACGGACCACAGCCGCCCCAGGGCCTTGGCCTTGTAGCGGGACTTGAAGTCCTTGTCGATCAGCGTGGACAGCACGTCCCGCCGGCGGATCAGCTCGAGAAGCATCGGCGTGCTTCTAGCCGAAATGCGGCCCCAGGTCAGTCGGAAACGCGGCGGGGCTGCGGGCGGCCTCAGCGCGGCTCCGCCGCAACCGAAGTGCTCGGGCCGACCATCGAGCGGCGGAGCCGCGGTCGAGAGTCGAGAGTTGAGGGTCGAGAGTTGAGGGTCGAGAGGCCACGACCCCCCGGCCGCCTGCTGCCTGCGGTGCACCACAGAGCTTCTCGGCCCGAGAAGCTTTCGAACGTGAGGAGCTCAGCGGAAGAACGGCAGCGCGAGCTGTCGCTGCTTCGCCGGCAGCCGCCGGGCCTGTGTCCTGAGGGCCACCGGCTCGCCGACGGTGCGCTGGACGGCGACGGCCAGCGTCGGCGCGTGGGGGGCCTGCCCGAGCAGGCGCTCGGCGACGGCGCGGGCCCGGTCCGGGGTGTTGTTGTGCTCCGAGATGTGGCCCAGCGTCACGTGCTGGAGCCCCTCGTGGAGCAGCGCGCCCAGCAGCTCGGCGCTCTGCTCGTTGGAGAGGTGGCCCCAGTTCCCGCGGATGCGCTTTTTCAGCCGCTCCGGGTAGGGCCCGTTCATGAGCATGGCGACGTCGTGGTTGGACTCGAGCAGGAGGCCGTCGAGGCCGCGGAACGACTCCGCGAAGCGGGTGTTGGCGATGCCCAGGTCGGTGATGACGCCCAGCGAGTGCTCCCCGTCGGAGACCCGCAGCGCGCAGGCCTGCGGCGCGTCGTGCGAGGTGGGGACGGTCTCCACGGTGAGGCCGCCGAGGCGGAGCGTCCCGCCCATCGGCAGCGAGTGCAGCCGCTCGCGCGGCATGCCGCTAGGAAGCCCGGAGGCCGTCCCAGGCGTCACGTAGACGTCGAGCCCGTGGCGCCGGGCCAGGACCGAGGCGCCGTGGACGTGGTCCGAGTGGCCATGGGTACAGACCACCGCCTGCAGGTCCTTGAGGTCGCCCCCCGCCTCCGCCAGTCGCTGGCCGATGTTGCGCGCCGAGAGGCCACAATCCACCAGCAGCTGGATGCCCCCGCCGCGGACCCAGAGGCAGTTGCCCGTGGAGCCAGAAGCGAGGACGCAGTACGTGAGGGCCATGTCGGGCAGAGACCCTAGCACCCAGGGCGGACAGGCGCGGGGCAGTCACTGGAAAAAGGAAACGAAATCAAGCTCCTGAGCAAGGTGTCCACCCGGTCGACCCAGGCGGCCCGGTCCACGTCCACCAAGGCTCAGAGCAGCTCCGGCGAGACCACGCGGGCGGGCATCTGCGGACCGGGGCGCTCGGCCTCCATGCCCAGGAGCCGGTTCTTGCCGTCCACCCGCACCACCTTGGGGACGTGCACCTTCGCCTCGGCCTCGGCCATCTCGCCGAAGGTGGCGAGGATGACGATGTCGCCGGGCTTGTTGTGGTGGGCCGCCGCGCCGTTGATGCAGATGACCCCGGAGCCGCGCGGACCGCGCAGCGCGTAGGTCTGCAGCCGGGTGCCGCGGGTGACGTTCCACACGTGGACCGCCTCGAACTCCAGGATGTCGGCGGCCTCGAGCAGCGCCTCGTCGATGGTGACGCTGCCCTCGTAGTCCAGGTCGGCGTGCGTGATCGTCGCCCGGTGGATCTTGCTGCGGAACATGGTGC
>CAZAIE010000741.1:0-4379 GCA_964485035.1 uncultured Myxococcaceae bacterium
GGTGCACTACAAATCCTCCCGCCCCGAGAAGCTTTCGAGCGGTAGTAGTTCAGCGCCGCGGATGGGCTCCTCTGGTCGATTGGGGCGCACGACGTCATGGAGTTTCATGGCAAGCGCTGGACGAAGATCGTCTAGTGAGTCGCGGGCGGATACCCCGTCACGAGCGTTTGGGGTGATCGTGCGCTCCAGTTCGCCCCGCCAGTGGACGGGACATACATCTGGGGTTTCTGCTCGCAATACTGCAAGTACAAGGGCAAGACGTGGACCTGTCCGCAGGGGTGGACCTGCCGGAACGTCAACCAGTTCCAGCCGACGACCACTGACGAGATCTGTGTTCCGCCTGGGAAGTAGCCGGAGCGCTCCAGCGGAGGATCGGCAGCGCGCCCGTTGCTTCGGCCCCCACGTGAGCTGGCGGCGCCCGCTGCTGCACTCCCAGTGGTTCGAGGATCCGGCCAAGGTCGTGCTTGGGAGGGACGGGTCCACGCGAGCTTGAGGGCTCGTCTGCGGGGGGCCTGGTTACGAGGGCGGACCTCCCCGACTGACCCACGGTAACGTCGACGCCATGCCGCGCTACGAACTCTCTGACGGGTCGTCGAACAAGTTCTGGGACATCACGCTGACGGGGTCGAAGTTCACGGTCACCTTCGGGAAGATCGGGACGAACGGCCAGACGCAGCTCAAGGAGTTCAAGACCGACAGCGAGGCCCAGGTCGCGTACGAGAAGCTGATCGCCGAGAAGACGAAGAAGGGCTACCGCGAGGTCGGCGGCGGCGCCGCGGCGGCGAAGGGCGACGCGCGTCACCCCGAGCTCGAGGCCGCGGTCGAAGCCGACCCCTACGATCGCGAGGCCTACTCCGTGCTCGCCGACTGGCTCCAGGAACAGGGCGATCCGCGCGGCGAGCTGATCGCGCTCCAGCTCGCGGGCAAGGACAAGGCCGCGAAGGCGCTCATCGCCAAGCAGGCCGCCTACTTCCTCGGCCCGCTCGCCGAGCACCAGAAGACGTACGACGGCGAGGACACCGACGCCTTCACCTGGCGCTTCGGCTACATCCACGCGCTGCGGCTCTCGCACGATCACTACGGCAACGAGGAGTGGCAGGGCAGCCTCGGCGCGGTGCTCGACCTCGTGCTGCGCCACCCGTCGGGACGGTTCCTCACCGAGATCACGTTCGTGTTCAACAACGATCCGAACGAGAACGACCTCCAAGATCTCATCGACATCCTCGCCAAGCGCGCGCCCAAGACGATCCGCAAGCTCCACTTCGGCGACTTCGGGTACTGCGGCCCGTCGGACAAGACCGCGACCGGCAACACCGAGATCAGTTGGTACGCGATCGGCGACCTGTCGAAGCTGTGGAAGGCCGTCCCGAAGCTGCAGAGGCTCATCACGCAGTGCGGGTCCTCCGAGTCGACCATCTCCAAGACGGGCCTGACGCTCGGCACGCTCAATCTCCCGGAACTCCGGCACGCCGAGTTCCGCACCGGCGGGCTCGAACGCAGGAATGCCAAGGCGATCCACGCCGCGAAGCTCCCGATGATCGAGCACCTCGACATCTGGTACGGCAACCACAGCTACGGCGGCGACTGCACCGCCAAGGACGTCCAGACGCTGCTCGCTCGCACCGACCTGCTGCGACTGCGTCACCTCGGGCTCCGGAACGCGCAGTTCACCGACGACCTGATCGAGCTGCTCGCGAAGTCGAAGCTGACCAAGCAGCTGACCGAGCTCGATCTGTCGATGGGGTGCCTCACCGACGAGGGCGCCGCTGCCCTCGCGAAGCACAAGGACGCGTTCGCGCACCTCGAAAAGCTCGACGTCACTGAGAACTTCCTGACGAAGGACGGCCTCAACCTGCTCAAGGGCATCGCGAAGACGCTGGTCGCGAAGGGGCAGCGCGAGGCCGACAAGGACGACGACGCGGTGTATCGCTACCCTGCCGTTGGCGAGTGACCGGCTTCGTATCGTCCGCAGCGCGGAACACCGAGGCGCAGGTGATGGCGTGGCGCGACCACGCCGAAGAGGAATGGAGGCCAAACCTTCCTCACTCCCTGGCGTCCCTCACTTCGCTGCGAGCGGATTCCCCTGGAACGGGATCTCGACGCGGCGGAAGAAGAACTCGCGCCTGCCGTCCACGTCGTCGGCGAACACCAGTCCCACCGCGCTCGCGTCGGGCGCCGGCCGCAGCTCCACCAGCGTGTCGCGATCGACGCAGGCGCAGGCGGAGTCCAGCGAGCGGTCGCAGTCGCAGGAGAGGTGGGCCGCGAAGGCGCCGAGACCGGGCTTCACGGTGCCGCCCTCGACCAGCCAGACGTCCTCCACTTGCGCCCTGCTGACGGTGGCCCCGCTCGCCCGGATGAGCGCGCGCGCGCCGTTGGTCCCGCCGAGCATCGTCCCGGTGGGCGCGCTGGCCCCCAGCGAGAGCGCTCCGTTGCCGAACCGCACGAGCCGAGGCGTGGCCTCCTCGGTGGGCTGGACGACGACCTGGAACTCGGAGGTGGTGCCCGGGATGGACGTGTCTCCCAGCTTCATCGGGCTCCACGCGAGCGAGGTGAGCGGCCCCGAGGGCTCGTCGCTCTCGGGGTCGATGAGCACGGTGGTGAGCCGGCCGCCGACGGTGAAGACCAGCCGCAGCCCCGCCTCGTCCCACGGGCCCAGCACCACCGTGTCGTTCCGGGACATCTCCAGCTCGAGGGTCCACCAGGCGCCGTCACGGAAGATGCCGACGCGGTGACCGTCGCAGACGACGAGGGAGTCCCCCGAGCGCGCGTTGGCCTGCAGGAGCTGCGTGCCTTCGGGGGCGAAGTCGGGGAATGGTCGATGCGTCCAGCCGCCGCCTCCCGAGTGGTGCAGCCCGGTCGAGTTCACCACCAGCACGCCGGGCCAGGTAAGCGTGGGCAGCCACACCGAGCTCGCCTCGGAGAGCGTCGGCAGCTCGTGCACTCCGCCTCCGTCCTTGGGGTCGACCCGGAAGACGCGGGTGCGCGGCTCCTTCTCTTCGTCGAGGTCGGGGGAGTGGCCCGGGGCCTCGGCCACCGCGACGTAGACGCCGTCGGGGTTCCAGGCCGTGGCCCAATCGGTCTGTCGCAGCCGGGAACCGGTGGCCACGCGCCGCCCCAGCCGCGGGTCGTCGGGCACGTCGGCGAAGAACGAGCTGCCCCCACAGGACAGCGCGAGCCCGGCGACACAGGCCAGGGCGATTGCGGAGCGGTCGCTAGCTCTCATCCGAGCACCAGAACAGGACCTCCTCGAGGTCGGACTCCTGCAAGGGGATGCGCTTGTCGCAGCCGGCTTCCGTGCACTTGTCCGTGCCCTTGAAGTGCAGCCGCCGCACGGAGAGGGGGCGCTGGCCGTCGTGGCTCGCGTCGGGGGCGCCGTACTCGACCCGCGCCGGCCCGGTGCCGATCCGGACCTCCGTCCCCTCGGACTTCGCCCAGAGGGTGGCGCCCATCCAGTCCGACACGTGGGCTTGGGCCGGGAGGTCGAGGTCCAGCCCGCGGCCGACCTTGCCGTCGTCGCGCACGCAACGGATCTTCGCCCAGGGCCGCAACGCGAGCGGGTTCACGGCGCACCCGCACCCGCCTGGCCAGCCCGCGAACTCGCCGGTGGCCGAGCCGCCGCACGAGGCCAGGCTCACGAGCACCCCTGCCGCTCCAAGCATCCACGCCCTCATCGAACACACCCTCCGTTGGCGCACCCTGAGAAGCCCATTGCGCGGCACTCGAGGTACCGTGTCCGGCCCTCGAAGCAGTACGGCGCGAGGTCCCCGTGGCAGCTCGGGTCGTCGAGCACGTAGGGACACTCCTTCTGCGCCCCCAGCGTGCAGCCGACGCCCTGCACGCAGGACATGCCCGCCCGGCTGCAGTCGCGTCGCCCGTCGATCAGCTCGCCGTAGCAGCCGTACTCGACGGACCCGTCGCAGTGCCGCGTGTCCTTCGACATGGGACAGAGCCCGGCGGTGCAGATGGGCTTCGGGTTGGGGACGAAGTCGGTGACCTGTGGCGTCAGGCACTGCAGCCCGAGCCCGACGCAGTCCTGGCTGAAGCCGAAGGAGTAGGCGCCCTGCTGGGTGCAGCTCACCAGCCGGCCCTGGGGGTCGCAGCCGGTGCACTGTGCCGCGGGGATCTGGCCCAGCGACTTGCCGCAGCTCGGCACCGCCGGCCCCAGCGCGCTGCAGTCCTCGCGGACCGCGAGCCGGGCCTGCCACTGCGCGTCGTGCTCGGAGTCTTTGCCGCAGACCGGCATCCAGGCGCGGACGCAGGTGTACACGTAGCTCCCCGGGGCGCCGTTGCAGCCGGCCTCGAAGGCGCAGGAGCGCTCCAGGGGCGTGCGTGGCGGGGTCGCGTCCGGGAGCGCGGGGATGGGGCTGCGCGGCGGGGGG
>CAZAIE010000742.1:0-4371 GCA_964485035.1 uncultured Myxococcaceae bacterium
GAGCAGGGCAGTGAGGAGTGCGTTCATGGTTAGGACCTCACGCGGACGGCAACGAGACGATGGAGGACGAGTGTCGAAGCGACCAGGGCCAGCGCCTGGGCCGCGACCACGGGCACTGCGAGCGCGGTGAGCTGCGGGGCCAGCGAGCGTCCCAGGGCCGCGAGCGCGGTCCCGAGCGAGCCCAGGCGGGACGCAGAGTCGAGGGCCGCCTGCAGCAGCCACTCGGGCCCGATGGCGGCCAGCGAGCCACCGATGATGGCCAGCAGGGCGAGCAGGATTCCCGCGAGCTGGTGGCGCGCGGCCCGGGAGAGCGCTTCGGCGTCGTCGACGCGCAAGAGCACGTTGGCGATGAGGTCGGACGGCGGCGCCGGGTCGCGCAGGCGCCCGAGTGCGGCGTCCAGCTCCATCTCCTCCTCGGCGATGGCCTGGCAGTGCTCACAGGCGTCGAGGTGCGCGCGGATGGCGGGGTCGTTCTCCTCGAGGCCGAGGAACAGCGTCAGGCGGTCGGGGCAGCTCATGGCGCCACCTCCCCAAGCTGCTTGCGCAGCTTCTCGCGGGCCCGGAACAGGCGGGCCATCACCGTGCCGGGGGCCACGCCGATGATCTGGGCGATCTCCCGGGTCTTGCGCTTCTGGACGTAGTACAGCGCCAGCACCTCGCGGTCGCTCGCGGGCAGGGTGTCCATCGCGCCCTCGAGCCGCTGGGTGATCTCCGCGGACTCCAGCCGGTCGAGCGCGGTCGGGGCCCCGTCCGGCGTCTCGTGCGCCTCTTCTTCTGTGGTGGTCTGGGTCCGCCGGCGCAAGAGGTCGTAGCAGTGGTTGCGCGCGATGCGCATGACCCAGGCCTCGAACTTCAGGCTGGGGTCGAAGGAGCCGAGCGCCGCGAAGGCACGAACGAACGTCTCCTGGGCCGCGTCGTTGGCCGCGTCCCGCTCGCTGAGCAGTCGGTAGCAGAGCCCGAACACCGCCGACTGGCTGCGCCGGACCAGCTCGGTGAAGGCCGTGCGATCCCCGCCTCGGGCCGCGCGCGCGAGCGCCAGCTCCTCGGGCACCGCGGTATCGGGTACGAGCGAGGCCAAGAGCGAGAGAGGGTTCGCGAAAGTGGCTGCCAGGGACGTCATGTCGTTCGCCTCCGGTTCTTGCCGGGACTACGCGAGCAACCAGGGGCGATTGCGCAAGCAGCCGGAGTCTAGTGCCCCAACCCTGCATTTCCAACGCGAGTCCCAGTCCCCAAACCCCGGACGGGGGCTGCGGGAACTGTCCAACCCGTTGATTTCAGTATTGAAGTTGCTACCTGTAGCACGCCGCGTTACCCACCGGCCCATCTGTCTGGCTTCGAGGAGGGAACGTCATGGCGGGTCACCGCAAAGAGAATCACCAGCACCTCAAGGAGCGCTTCCAGGACAGCCTGGAGCGGGCCCAGGCGCGGCTGTCGACCATCGAGGAAGAAGCCCAAAAGATGGTCCGGGAGGTCATTGAGCGCAGCGTTGCCTCCCGCAAGGAGCTCGCCTCGATCATCGCGTGGGTGAACACCGCCGAGGTGCTCGACATCCCGAAGGTGAAGCAGTGGCAGGGCAAGGCGCGCCACGTCGGCGACGAGCTCCAGCACCACCTCGAAGAGCTGCGCGGACGGGTCATGGACTTCGCCGGAGTCGCCTCTCGCGAGCAGGTCGCCGACCTCGCCAAGGACCTCGAGCGCCTCTCCCGGAAGATCGACCGGGCCGTTGCGGCCAAGAAGAAGGACCGGTCGCCCAGCGCCTGACTCACCTGGTGCGCTGACATGCCACCTGAACGTCGGCGCAGCCGTTGAAGCAGACGTAGACCCATTTGGAGTCACGAAGATAAAGTATTGTAACAAGGACGTTATTTGGAAAATCGTCTGAGCGGGGGTGGCGCCAGGTAGGGGCATTGGTTATTTTGCCGCGCCTTTCGAGACGACCTTGGGGTGGCGCATGGGCGGCGAGTCTGAGGGCAGGGGGCGGGTGGCCGAGTGGTTCCGGGAAGCGTGGGCGCAGGCCCTCGTGACAGTCGGTGCCGCGGAGGTCGAAGCAGGCAAGGTCGCGCAGCGGGCGGGTGAGCTTGCGGGGTGGAGGCCGGACGAGGTCCGGAGCGCAGCGGCGGAGTTTGGCCAGCGGCTCGCGACACAGCGACGGGAGCTGGACGAGACGCTGAACCGGGCCCTGGGCAGGGTGAAAGTCGTCCAGCGGCAGGACGTGGAGCGGTTGGCGAAGAGGGTAGAGCGGATTGCAGAGCGGCTGGACGCGCTGGAGTCGAAGAGGCGCAAGAAGCGATAGGAGCCTGATGCGAGTCATCGCCCGCACATTCCACTGGCTGAGCTGCGTGCTGCCGTCCCTGGCGCTTGCCGTCGGGACCGTGGGCGCGCTGCTCCCCCAGGACGATGACGTGGCGGGGCCCGCAGTCGAGGTCGCGCTGGTCGAGCCCGAACTCAGGCAGATCGACCAGGTGCTGGCGCAGCGCTGCCCGGAGCTGGGGCTCACCGTGCGCAGGCGTGTCGCCGAAGCGATTTTGGAAGAGGCCCGGCAGGCACGCTTCGACCCCATGCTGGTGCTGGGGCTCATCGAGACCGAGTCGGCCTTCGTGGGCGACGCGGTGTCCTGGGCCGGCGCCCGCGGGCTGATGCAGCTCATGCCGGTCACGCTGGAGTACGTCGCCAGCCTCGAGGGCGTGCGGCTCTCGGCCGACGAGCTCTATCGCGACCCGGCGATGCAGGTCCGCCTCGCGGTCCGCTACCTCTCCCGGCTGGAGAAGCGCTTCCGCAGCCTGGACCTGGCGCTCATGGCCTACAACGGCGGCCCGGAGCGGCTGAAGCAGGCGCTCGAGCAGGGTGACGCGGATGCCTGGTTCGGCAACTACGTGCGCACGGTGAAGCTGCACCAGGCCCGCTACGCGCGCCGGCTCTCCCCAGGGTCGCTCGCCCAGCGAGAGCGGCCTCGGCTGATCGACGGCGCCGACGTCGCGCTGATGCGGTAGAAGCCGGCTCATGCGCGTCACCGAGATCTTCCAGAGCATCCAGGGCGAGACGTCCCACGCGGGGCGTCCCTGTGTCTTCATCCGCTTCACCGGCTGCGACCGGCGCTGCGTCTACTGCGACTCGGCCTACGCCTGGAGCGGGGGCGAGGACCGCTCCATCGACGAGATCGTCGCCGCGGCCTCGAGCTTCCCCTCCCGATTCGCAACGCTCACGGGCGGCGAGCCCATGCTGCAGAGGGACCTCCCCGCCCTGGCCCAGCGCCTGCTCGACGAGGGCTGGGAGGTGGCGCTCGAGACTCACGGCCAGGTGCCGCTCTCGGGCCTGCCCGCGGGGGTCCGGCGCATCGTCGACGTGAAGACGCCTGGCTCGGGCGTGGAGGACAGGCTGTTCCTGAACCTCGCCGACCTGCGCCCGACCGACGAGGTGAAGTTCGTCGTCACCTGCGAGTCGGACTTCTCCTGGGCGCTGGCGGTCTGCCGCCGCTTCGACCTCACCCGACGCGCGGTGGTGCTGCTCTCCCCTGTCCTCGGCAGGGTGGACCCCAAGGACCTCGTCCGCTGGCTGCTCGACTCCGGGCTCCAGGCCCGCCTCAGCCTCCAGATCCACAAGTTCATCTGGCCGGCGGAGACGCGTGGAGTGTGAACACCGCGCTGCGCCGGCCGTCGACTCCTCTCGTCGGGGCTGCTTGACTTGCCTCGGGGCTCGGGTATACCGGATGGCGTTTTTCGGCCGGGAATCGCCCAACTGCTCGACGTCACGGAGGATTTCATGAACGCGAAGCGGACCTCCTGGGGGCTCTGCGTCCTGGCCGTGCTCAGTCCGGCGACGGTGTTGGCCGGGTCGGTCTTCCTGAACGGCACGAAGGTCGACGGGCTCACCAGCACCAAGATCGACAAGTGCGCGGTGGAGTTCGACGCCAAGGCCAACGTGATGCTGACCTGCCCGGGCTACTCGGTGCGGGTCGAGGGCGGTACCGGCACCCCGGCGCAGGCTCCGGCGGCCCCCGACGCCAAGGCCAGCGAGCCACCCCCGACGCAGGTCACCCGCCACTACTTCCTGGTCACCGAGCAGGCTCAGATCGGCGCGGCGGACTACGACTTCGACCTGTTCATCAACAACAAGTTCGTGCGCCGGATGCGCAACGAGGAAGAGCAGATCGTCACCGAGGTGACCAAGCACCTGCTCCCGGGGAAGAACACGGTGACCTTCGTCGCCCGCAAGCGGCAGGGCAAGGAGCGCAAGAGCTTCTCGCCCCAGCACTTCTACCGGGTCATCGTCGGCGAAGGCGCGGCGGGCGGCGACAAGGTGACGATCGAAGACGCCCTCATCAACTTCCAGAAGTCCGCTGCCGACACCGAGGACTCGACCCAGGAGTACACG
>CAZAIE010000743.1:0-4368 GCA_964485035.1 uncultured Myxococcaceae bacterium
CCTCATGAGCGACCTCCCTTGGGCGCGAAGCGGTCCTCGAGGACCATCTTCAGGTTTTCGATCTCGATCTTGTGGGCGGCGTACATCGCCTTGAAGCCCATCGCCAGCATGGGGTCGCGGCGGACGCGCTCGTGCACGAAGTTGGTCCAGAAGAACGCCGTCCCCTTGCGGCCCAGCGTCGGCTGCGCGTCGACCAGCATCCCGCGATACCCGATCCACAGGTCGTCCGGGTTGTCGTGGCTGCAGTTCCAGGCGATGGTCCTCGCCTTGGGGTCGGCGACGGTCTGGATGAAGACCTTCCCGGTCGGGGTGGCGGTCTCGTCGGCCACGTAGACGTCCCCCTTGAACGGGCGGACGTTGCGCATGGACATGGTCCACAGCGACATGGTCTCGCTCTGGCTGAGGAAGGCGTACGCGTCCTCAAGCGCCACCCCCTCGAACACCGCCATGCTCGGGACGAAGTCCTGGAACAGCTCCTCGTGCCGGTAGCGGTCCTTCACGCCCGGGAGGATGTGCTTCTCCCAGAGTTCGATCATCGAGTAGCGCTCGATGTTCACCAGGCGGTCCTCGAGGCGCTGGGGCGGCTCCTCGAGCAGCCAGCGGTGGTTCGGGTCGAAGGGCAGCCGCCACTTCCAGAGCATGGCGCCCCAGCTCCCGCCCTCGCCCACCGCCGCCAGGGCCACCGTCGCCCCCGGGCGCAGCTTCTGCTGCTGGTAGGCGAGGTCCAGGTTGGCGAGCACCGAGACCGACGAGAGGTTGCCCAGCCGCTCCAGCGAGTCCACGGTCTTCTCCGGCGGGACCCCGGCGGCCTGCTTCCACGCCTCCAGGAAGTCGCGGGTCGGCTGGTGCAGCAGGTAGAAGTCCACGTCCTTCGCGCCCACCCCGGCCTGGCGGCACGCGGCCTCGAGCGCCGCGGGCACCGCGCTGGAGGTGAACCGCTTGATCTCCTTGAACGCGAGTTCCGGCGGGAGGGGCTTGCCCCCTGCGCTTGGCGGAACGCGTCCGAACCCGAAGGCGAGGCCGGTGCGCTGCTCCCCGTCGACCACGCGGCAGTCGGGGCGCATGCCCAGGCCGCTCTGGAAGTCGCCGCTGCTCTTCAGCCAGCTCGACACCAGCCCTTCCTCCCAGTCCGCGCGACCGGTGAGCACCACCGCCCCCGCGCCGTCCCCCATGTTCATGCCGATCTTGAAGGTGAACGGGCTGGTGGGGTTGAAGGTCTTGGAGAAGGTCTCGGCTGCGACCACCAGGACATTGGTCGCGCGACCGGCCCGGATGGCGGCCGCCGCCAGGTCCATGGCCATCAGCGCGCCGCAGCAGGTCTCCAACAGGAAGAAGGCCGCGCCCCGCTCGATGCCCAGCTTGGTCTGCAGCCGGGCCGCGCCGCTGGGGACCACGAGGTCGGGCTGCAGCGTGCTCGAGACCAGGAAGAGCCCGTCGATGTCCGCGGGGCGGAGCCCGGCATGGTCGAGCGCGCGCCTCGCGGCCCGCCATCCAAGGTCGACGATGGACTCCTCGGGAGCCGCCCAGCGCCGCTCCTTCACACCGGACTCCTCGACCCAGCAGGCCTCGACGCCCGCCTCGGCGAAGGCGAAGTCCGCGCTGCGCTTCACCTGGCGCGGGAAGTAGGTGCCGATGCCTGCGATGTTCACCGGGGGTGTCATGGGGGCCTCGCGGTCCAGGGTGGGGCCTCCGCGGTCGGCGGAGGCGGGCTCAGATGAGCGGCGGCGGAGGTGCAATACCACCCCCTCCTTCGGTGCGACACACACATCGGGTCGCAGCCACGGCAAGACGAGCCGTCACCCGGCCAGGAGGCGGCAAGCCTCCAGGTGCAGACAGACGAAGCCCCCGCCTGCGCGACGCAGGTCGGGGGCTCCGGGTCGGACGCTCAGGTCACTGCGCGAGCAGGAGCTTCATGTTCTCCGCGGCGAACTTGTTGCGCACGGGGAGGTACTTCCACTCGTTGGCCAGCTCGGGGAGGGCGTCGTAGTTGGCGTGCTTGAAGGTGGTCCACACCACCACCGTGCCCGGCTTGCCCACCGCGTCCATGCCGTCGAGCACGCGGAAGGACGAGGTCATCCACTTCTGGTTGTGGAAGTGGCGGAAGAAGCGGGTGTTGGCCATGCGCATGTCGAGCGTGTTGCTCTCCTGGTAGACGTCGGTGTCGGCGAGGATCATGCCGAGCGGGGAGAGCGTCTCCGCCGCCACGAAGTCGTCGCGGTAGGGGATGACGCCGCGCGTGGAGACGGTCCACTGGTTCATGTTGCGCAGGTTGGTGAGGTAGTCCCAGGCCTGGTCGAAGGGGACGTCGAGCATGTAGAAGTGGCTGCTGATGAACCCACCGTAGAGGTCTTCCCAGGTCACGGTCGGGGTGATGGCCATCATGACCATCATCCAGATCTGCATGAAGTCGTGGGTGTAGACGTTGATCAGCCCCAGCTGCTGCATCACCTCGACGGTGATGGGGCCCTGGTTGCCCGCGGCGCGCCAGTTCAGGATCTTCACCATGTTGTCGCGCTCGAGCGCGTGGGCGATGCGCATGCCGCGGAAGCCCTGGTACAGGTTGGGGTCCGCCGAGAACTTGGCGTGGCCGAAGTTCACCCAGTTGATGACCACGCCCGGCTTGCCGATGTACTTCTGCGCGTCGAGGACGCGGACGTAGTAGTGCATCCAGATGTCGTTGGGATCGGTGCCGACCCACCAGTCCACGGTCTTCACCTCGGGGTGCTTCGCCTCGGTGAAGTAGATGGTCCCGAACGGAGGGAAGAGCTCGGTGGCCACGTAGCGGTTGCGGCCGTTCAGCGTGCCGAAGGGCTGCGGGTCGTAGGAGGACATCGTCCAGTACTTCAGGTTGCTGATGTCCTGGACGAAGTTGTAGACCTCGTCGACCGTGAGGTTGGGGATGTAGGCGTTGACGTCGACGAACTCACCGAAGGCCTCGTCCCAGGGGATCTCAGGGCGGTAGCCATCGACCATCTTCTGCTTGAGCTGGCTGTACGGAACCGTGTCGACCGAGACGATGCCGGGAGGCAGCGGCTTCTGGCACGGCGGGGTCGCCGAAGCGGTGGTGGCGACCATCAGCGAAGCAACGACAACGAGGAATCCAACACGTCGTGCGAACATGCGGCCTCCTGGAATTGCACTTGGGAACTCAGCTGCTCGTTCCCCGGGTTCGTCGGCTCCTGCGACCGAAGACAAAAAATCCCGCCGAGACGCGTCATCGTCTGGGCAGGCTGAGTGCGTTTCCTCCTTTGGCAGCCATGGCCTTCCCTTGTCAGGGCCCACTGGCTTTGCGCTCCGCGACCGGCCGCGGATTGCCTTTTTCAATCGGACGTCGACAAGCACTCTAGGTCACCTTCTTCTCACAGGTCAAGTCCACCTCCCCTCTTCTGGGTGGAATCCGGTTTTCTGCTGAGTTTCGAGTATTTGCATCTCGACTGGGAAGTCGAGAGCGGCAGGTCGGTTCCGACTCACTCCGAAACGGGGCGTGAAACGGGTTAGCCCTCGAGCAGAGCCGCTGCAAGGAAGGCCGGAGCAGCCAGGACCGCCCCGGGAGCTGCCGTGAGCGCGCTCTGGGGCATCGAGGCAACCACCGCCGTGTCGGGGAGCTGGCAGACCGCGCGACCCCCGCCCCGCGCGATCTCCCCGAGACCCGCGGCTCCATCCGCGCCCATCCCCGAGAGAACCATCCCCACTGCCTGGGCCCGCTGCGTGCGCGCCAGCGAGCCGAGCAGCCTGTCGCCGCTGGGGACGAAGCGGCTCGACGCAGGCAGCGCTCGGACCATCTCCCCCTCGAGGACCAGGTCCTTGCCCCCCGCGGCGAGGAAGACGATCGACCCCTTCAGCGGCGCGAGGTCGGAGACGACGCTCACCGCCCACCCGGTGACCTCCTGCAGCCACTGGGCAAAGAAGGGCACGAAGTCGGCGTCCAGGTGCTGGGCCACCATCACCGCGTCGCGGCAGGCGGGGGTGAGCCCGCGCAGCACCTGGGCCAGCACCCACGTCCCGCCCGTGGACGAGGCGATGCCCACCACCCGCGTCCCCGAGCGCGCCTTGGCCAGGGCCGGAGGCAGCGGCAGCCGCATCGCCTCGATGGGCCGGGGCGGCGTGCGTCCCTGCCCGGTGATGATGGGCACCTTGGACATGAGCACGATGCGCTCGGCCGGCGCCGGCTCACCCGGGGGGATGAGGTCGACCACGCCGGGCCAGCGCAGGTCGGGCCGCCGCCCGTCGCCGAGCCTGGGCGGGGGCAGCACCCCGATGATCGGCGAGCGGGTCGTGGCGGTGGCCTGCTCCAGCCGCTGCACCAGCTCGTTCCAGTCCCGCCCGCCCACCACCGCGGCGCTGCGGCAGTCAGGCAGCCGGTCGAGC
>CAZAIE010000744.1:0-4351 GCA_964485035.1 uncultured Myxococcaceae bacterium
AGGTGACGGTCCACTACGCCACCGCGGACGGCGTAGGCATCGCCCCCGCCACGCTGGCGAACAACGACTACATCGCCGCCTCCGGGACGCTCACCTTCGCGCCGGGCGAGACCACCCAGGCGGTCACGGCGCAGGTGGTGGGCGACACCGTCCAGGAGCAGAACGAGAGCTTCCGGGTGAACCTCTCGCAGCCGGTGAACGCGACCGTGCTCGGCGGGACCGGCAGCGGAGTCATCACCAATGACGACGGGGCCATGACCTTCATCAACGTCGCCGACGTGTCGGTTCTCGAGGGGAATGGGGTCACGGCCACCGCGCTCGGGTTCGTGGTCTCGCTCTCGCAGCCGGTGCCCAAGGGCCAGACCGTCACGGTCGACTACGCGACGGGCGCCCCGCTCCTGCACCCCGCGACGCCGGGGACGGACTACACCGCGGCCACCGGCAAGCTCACCTTCGCCGAGGGCGAGCAGTCGAAGAGGGTGGACGTGAAGGTCGCCGGCGACACCTTGGACGAGTACGACGAGGGCGTGCTGTTCGACCTCGCGAACCCCTCGCCGGGCAGCGCCATCCAGAACGGCCAGGCGAGCGGGCTCATCCTGAACGACGACAAGAGCCCGGTGATGACCATCGCCTACGCCGGCCCGAAGACGCTGCTCGAGGACGCGGTGCGCTCCGTTCCCTTCCGGGTGACCCTCTCGGCGCCGAGCGGCAAGCCGGTCTCGGTGAGCTACGCGACGGCCGACGGGACCGCGCAGTCCGGCGGCAGCTCGCAGAGCGGCGGCCACGACTACGGCGCCACCAGCGGGAGCCTCTCGTTCGCGCCGGGCGAGGTGACCCGGGACATCGACGTGGCCATCTACTCCGACACCACCTTCGAGCCGAACGAGAACTTCACCATCACCCTCTCCAAGGCGGTCAACGCGGTGCTGCTCATGCCTACGGCGGGGGCGACCATCAACAACGACGACCAGGCGCCGACGATCTCCATCGACAGCGTTTCGCAGAAGGAGGGCACGCCGCCGGTGGGCGGGTCGATCTCCACGCCGATGACCTTCACCGTGTCGCTGTCGAACCCCACGGCGCAGACGGTGACGGTGTTCGCCAAGACTCGGTACGGGGTCGGCCAAGGCAGCGCGAACCCGGGGCCCACCGGGACGCCGACCAACCCCATCGACTACCAGCTCCTCAAGGGAGTGACCCTGACGTTCACGGCGGGGCAGACGCGCACGCCAGTCACGGTGATGGTCTACGGGGACGCGGTGAAGGAGCTGGATGAGACCTTCTTCGTGGACCTGTCCGCGCCGGTCAATGCGACCATCGCGACGGGCACCGGGAACGGGGTCATCGGAAACGACGACTAGGAGCCTCACGACGGGGATCCTGAGCGGCGGCGCCCAGCGGTCGGGGGCGCCGCCCTTCTTGCGGGGCAGGTCAGCGCCGACGGCGCAACACCGCAACCGCAGCGGCCAACCCGAGCAGCACCGCGGGGTTTCCGCCCGCGCCGCAGCCACAGCCGCCCAGGTCGAACGTCCCCGGTCCCGATGCAGCGTCGGTTCCCGGAGCCGAGGCATCGAGGCCCGCCGCATCGGCGACCAGCGCTCCGGAGTCGCTCACCTCGGCATCCGGCGCCTCTTCCTCGGAGTCAGGGCTGCCCGTGTCGCGTCGCCGTCCCGTGTCCGGGCGCTCCGAGGCATCGACGGCCCCAGCATCGTCGAGCGCAGCGTCGGCCTGAAGGCTTGCATCGGGTGCCCCGGCGTCCGGTTCTGCTCCTGCGTCCGCAAGAGCCGCGGCGTCTGGTGGTGTCGAGGCGTCGGGTCCCGGAGCGCCCGCGTCGGGCGGCATCACGCAGGTGCCGGCCTGGCAGTAGCCGTGCGCGCACGGCGAGCCGTCGGGCTTCGCCGGGTTCGAGCACCCCGCCCCCGGCGTACACGTTCCGGGGTCGTGGCACTCGTCCTGCGCCGGGCAGGGGCGAGCGGAACCGTGGCAGCCCCCGGCGCCGTCGCAGGCGTCGCGCTCGGTGCAGTCGTTCCCGTCGTCGCAGGGGTAGCCCCAGGCGAAGCAGCCCGAGGTCGCCGCGAGGTCGCCCAGGTGCTCGCGCAGCGTCTTCGTCCCCACCAGCGCGTCGTAGCGGAACGGGCACGCGTAGACGGTGATCGTCTCGTCGAGGCCCGGCGCCAGCGCGAAGTAGCCGTACGCCGCCACGTGGCCTCCAGGGTAGGCCGGCGAGTGGTAGCCCTTGGCCTGGGCCAGCCACTGCCTCACGTGCGGCGAGAAGGAGGCGAGGGTGAGGCAGCGCGCCTCGTCCGGGTTGCAGACGGTGACCCAGCTCTCGCTCAGGGTCGCCGCGGGACTCGTCCCTGGGAGGGACTGGCGCCCCTGCAGCGTCAGCCAGAAGGCGCTCGCGGGGGCGCTGGTCTTCGACACCGCCTGAAGGTTCCAGGGGTCCGCGCCCGAGTAGTAGTAGTAGGTCTCGTTCATCCCCGGCGCGAGGAAGAACCGGGGCACCTCGTGGCCCTCGGCGCTGAGCGTCAGCGTGCCGCCCACGGAGATGCGGTAGTCCAGCTTCACGCAGCCGGTGGCGAGCGTCGCCTTGAGCGCGTAGGCGACCCCGGGCATCGCGCCGGCCTTGGTCCACGAGTAGAGCTTGCCGCGGCCCAGGTTCACCTCCGTGGCAGTGCTGGTCCCGGTGGCGTCGTTGGTGGCGACGTCGATGCCGCAGGCGTCGCCCTGGGACTGGACCCCGACCCACGGCGCGCCGACGTCCACGGTCTGGCAGCGGAGCAGGCCTCCCGAGCAGGAAGCGAGGTGGCTGCCGGACGAGTACGGCCGCTCGACGCAGGTGGTGTTTGCGGGCTTCGCGGCGTCGCAGGAGGTCTTGTTCGGGTACGAGGTCGCGAGGCAGGTCGAGGAGCCGTTGACGAACCAGGCGGTAGGCCCCACCGGGTCGAACCCGTTCAGGATCAGCTGGACCCCGCCCGCGAAGGCCTCGGCGAGGAGGTTGTCGTTGTGGGCGGGGCCGTAGAGCTCGTACATGGTGCCGCCGAAGGAGCGGTTGAAGCCGGCGCGCAGCGAGCCGTTGTAGAGGTAGTCGCTGCTCGCTACCCGCAGCGGGTGGTAGGTCGCGACGCTGGTGCACCAGTCCTTCGCGAAGGACGTGAGCTCGTCACAGGAGCCCGCCCAGGTCTTCGAGCCCAACTCGGTGTTCACTGCGTCGGCGGTGCCGGCGGCGTCGATGCCCACCGCGATGGCCTTGATGGTGTGCGACCCCGAGCCGGTGGCCGGGAGCTGCCAGGTGAAGCCACGACCGTCGTGGCCCGGGTAGCTGCCGTTGGCGACGACCGTGTGCGCCTGCTTGTCGTCGATCTGGAGGCGGACGCGGACGGGGACGGTCGAGTCGGGGTCGCTGGCCCAGCCGCGGATGGTGCGAGGCGGGCTGACCAGGTTGTCGATGGCCCCGGTGGGCGGCGCGGCGAGGGCAGGGGCCGCCGTCAACGCCAACACGATGGCCGGGAGACCTCTCGACATGCAGGAGATGGTACCCGACCACGGAGTGCTGCGGGGTCTGGTGGTGGCGGGCGGGACGCGCGGGACGCCCGCCGCCACAGGCTGACAAGGGCTCTGACCTCAGGACGAGATGCGCTTGAGGACCGACGAGACGGCCTTGGTGGTGGTCTCCTCGGCGATGACCGCCACGCCGCACGCCGCAGCATCCGCGACCAGGTGCTGGTGGATGAGCCAGCCCGCGTCGAGGCGCTCCTTCGCAGGGACCCGGCCGGCGCGCACCCGGCCGCGGTCGGCGAGGCGCTTGCGGTAGTCCTCTTCACTCGAGGCCGCGAGCAGGACGATCTGCGCGCCCCGGGAGCGGTAGCGGGCGAACTGGCTGGGGACGATCGGGACGCCGTGGAAGATCGCGCTCTTGCCGGTGACCAGGTAGCTGTCGAGGATGCGCGCGGCGGCGGCGGCGAGCGGGCGGTTGTGCGCCTGGAAGCCCGCGACCACGGTGGTGGCGTTCATCGCGCCGTGCAGTTCGTAGGCGTTGAGCGCGTTGCGGAAGAGCATCGGGTCGTCCTGCTCCCGGCTCTGGATGCGCAAGAGGTCGCGGATGACGTCGATGTCCACCAGCCGCAACATGCCGAGTTCACGCGCCACCTCGTGAGCCACGACCGACTTCCCCACACCCGGCGCGCCTGCGATGAGAAGCAGCATTGCGGATTGGCCTCCAGCGTGACGTTCGCAGCAGGTCCAGAAGGTTGCCACGCCCACGCGTGCTTGGGAAGCGGGGGACGAGCGAGTCGTGGGCTGGACGTCATGGAGCCGGGGGGCCACGTTTGCCTGCCTCCTTCCCCCGGAC
>CAZAIE010000745.1:0-4349 GCA_964485035.1 uncultured Myxococcaceae bacterium
GGGCTGGGCTGGGCCGAGGGCCCGCGCGGGGAGATCGTCACCTACGTCCGCGTGGTGCAGGGCCGGGTAGCCCGGCTGCGGGTGCGCTCACCCTCGCGGATGAACTGGGCGGCCATCCCGCTCGCGATACCGAACAACATCGTCCCGGACTTCCCGGTCATCAACAAGAGCTTCAACCTGTCCTACGCGGGGTGCGACCTGTGACCGCGGGGAGCGTGCAGCGATGCTGAAGATCGTCCTCGACGGGCTGCGGGGGAGCCGGGTCACGGAGCCGATGCCGGGGCCGGGCGAGGGCTTCGCGGGACCGCTGGAGGGCCGCCTGGGCCTGCGCGACGGAGCGCGGGAGGCCGTGGCCGCGGCGATCGCCGGCTGTCCCACCGGTGCGCTCGCCGCTCCGGAGGGCGACCCGCACGAGCTGCTGCTGGACGAGGGCCGCTGCGTGGGCTGCGCGCTCTGCGCCGAGGGCACCCGCCCGGCGATGCAGGTGGTGAACGAGGAGCCCGCCGCGAGCCGCCGCAGGGACGGGCTCGTCCGCCGCTTCCCGCTGACCGAGGCCCCGGCGATTACCGGGCCGGACCACGCGGCGCTGGACCTGGGACGGATGAAGGGCGACCGGCAGAAGCTCTCCGACCTGGTGAAGCGGCGGCTCCGGGGCTCGCTGCACGTGCGCCACCTCGACGCGGGCGGGTGCAACGGCTGCGAGTGGGAGCTGAACCAGCTCCAGGGCCCGCACCACGACCTGCAGCGCTTCGGAGTGGACTTCGTGGCCAGCCCGCGTCATGCGGACCTCTTGCTGGTGACCGGCGTCGTCACGCGCAACCTGGAGCTGGCGCTGGTGCGCACGCTGGACGCGATGCCGCGCCCGCGGCTGGTGGTGGCGGTGGGCGCCTGCGCGATCTCCGGGGGCATCTTTGGGACCAGCTACGCCTCGGCGGGCGGGGTCGACCGCGTGGTGGCGGTGGACTCCTACGTCGCCGGCTGCGCGCCCAGGCCGTGGGCCATCCTGCGCGGGATGCTCCTCGCCCTCGAGTAGGGGCAGGGCACCTCACCGAGGTGCCTACCGTCGACCCAGTCCACCCAGTCCACGTCCACCCAACTCGCGGAGCACCCCAACGCACCGGCGACGCCCGGTATTCCTAAGCATTCATGTCGTTGGTGCCGACACAAACCAACCAAATTTTCCAATGGTCCGACATGACTCCGATGCGCATCTTCTCCGCCGCGAGGGGATGAACCGAACGGAGGTAGCAATGCGGATCGACGTGCGAGGCAAGGGGTTGTCGGTGACGGCAGGCCTGCGGCGGTTCGTGGAGCAGCGGGTCCGCCTGGCGCTGGGGAGCCGGTCGGAGCGCGTGGACCGGGTGCAGGTGTGGCTCGAGGACGTGAACGGCCCGAAGGGCGGGCTGGACAAGCGCTGCCGGGTCCGAGTGCAGGGCCGCGACGTCGGCGAGCGGGTGGTGGAGTCCTCCGGCGCGGACCTGGGCTCGGTCGTCTACGACGCCGCCGAGCGCGCGGGCCGGGCGACCACGCGGGCCGTGGACCGGCTGCGCGCGCGCTGGCTGGACGCGGCCTGAGCCGCCCGGTTCCTGGCAGGACCTGACCTTCTTCCGGCCGCCCCGCCCGGGGCGGCCACACGGGATGCGCCATGATGTGGAACCAACTGAAGACGGTGTTGCTGCTGGGCGCCCTCTCGGCGCTCGTGGTGGGGATCGGCGGGGCGGTGGCCCCGGGGCACCTCTGGCTCTTCGCGGCGTTCGCGCTGCTCACCAACCTGGGGGCCTACTTCTTCTCCGACAAGCTGGTGCTGGCGATGAGCCGCGCCCGCGAGCTGGACCCGGCCGAGGCGCCCCAGCTGCACGCGATGGTCGCCGAGCTGGCGCAGCGCGCGGAGATCCCCAAGCCGCGGGTGTTCCTCATCCCGGAGCTGCAGCCGAACGCCTTCGCCACCGGGCGCAACCCCGCCCATGGCGTGGTCGCGGTGACGCAAGGCATCGTCCAGCTCCTCGACGCCCGCGAGCTGCGGGGCGTGCTGGCCCACGAGATCGCCCACATCAAGAACCGCGACATCCTCATCTCCAGCATCGCCGCGGCCCTGGGCTCGATGGTCACCTCGGTGGCCCACGCGCTGGCGTTCGCATCGATGTTCGGCGGCGGCCAGCGTGACGAGGAGGGCGAGGGCGGCGGTGGCGGCGGCATCTTCCTGGCCCTGGTCGCGCCCATCGCCGCGACGTTGGTGCAGATGGGCATCTCGCGCTCGCGGGAGTACGTCGCCGACGAGACCGGCGCCCGCCTCTCCGACGACCCCGAGGCGCTGGCCCGGGCGCTGCTCAAGCTGCACGGGGCGGCGGAGGCCATCCCCGCGAACGCGCAGCCGGCGACGGCGAGCCTGTACATCGTGAACCCGCTGCACGGCGGTGCGCTGCTGAACCTCTTCTCCACCCACCCGCCGATGGAGGAGCGGGTGCGCCGGCTGCGCGAGCTGGCGCTCGAGGGCCGCCACCTCGGCTACACGGACCGCGCCCCCGTCTCGCGTTGGTCCTGAGGCACGCGCTGCTCTCGAAGTACCGGGCCCGCCCTCCACTCTGGAGCGGCGGGCCCACCCCTTCCCGCATCCCGGAGTGACCCTTGAACAGCATCGGCAGTCCCCTGTTGTGGATCGGCTTCCTCCTCTTCGTCGCGGCGATGCTGGCCATCGACCTCGGCGTGTTCCACCGCAAGGCGCACGCGGTGCGCTTCAAGGAGGCGCTGGGCTGGAGCCTGGTGTGGATCTCGCTGGCCCTGGTCTTCAACGCGGGGCTGTGGTGGTTCAAGGGCAGCCAGGTGGGGCTGGAGTTCCTCACCGGCTACCTCATCGAGAAGTCGCTCTCCATCGACAACATCTTCGTCTTCGTCGTGCTCTTCGGCGCCCTGGGCATCCCCGCGGTCTACCAGCACCGGGTGTTGTTCTGGGGCATCCTCGGCGCCCTGGGGATGCGCGCCGCGATGATCTTCGCGGGCAGCGCGCTGCTCACCCGCTTCCACGCCCTCATCTACGTCTTCGGCGGCCTGCTCATCGTCACCGGCGTGAAGATGTACCTGCAGCGCGGCAAGGTGGAGGACCCCAAGGACAGCTCGCTCTTCCGCCTCGCCCGCCGCCTGGTCCCCACCACCGACAAGCTCGACGGCGAGCACTTCTTCACCCGCGTCGACGGCCGCCGGCTGGCGACGCCGCTGTTCTTGGCGCTGGTGCTCATCGAGGGGGCGGACGTGGTCTTCGCGGTGGATTCGATCCCGGCGATCTTCGCGGTGACCACCGACCCGTTCATCGTCTTCACCTCCAACATCTTCGCCATCCTCGGGCTGCGCTCGCTCTTCTTCCTGGTGGCCGGGCTGGTGGAGAAGTTCGCCTACCTGAAGGTCGCGCTCTCCGCGATCCTGGTGTTCGTGGGAGTGAAGATGCTCATCGTGGACTTCTTCAAGATCCCCGCGTTGGTCTCACTCGGGGTGATCGTGGGGATCCTCGCGGTGGCGATGTTCGCGTCCTGGCGCAAGCAGCTCGCGGACGTCAGGAGCGGTTCGCCGCAGTACCAGGGCTCGCCGACCGAGACGGGAGAGACGCTGTAGAAGGAGCCCCCGACTTCCGTGACCGACCGCGGAGGGCGGAGAAGGGGAGGGAGACGAGGCATGCTCGGCGAGTAGAATCGCCCGCGACCTTTGCCCCCGGGAGCTTCGATGCGTACCTTCCTCTCGCTCTGTCTGCTCGTCGCCCCCTGCCTCGCGCTGGCCGAGACCCCGGCCGGGACGGCCCAGGCGCTGCTCAAGGCGAAGGACTGCGACCAGCTCCTGCTCTCGTTCGAGAACGCGAAGCCGAAGGGCGCTGCCGAGGACCTGGCGCTGGCGAAGGTGCTGGGCCAGGCCACGTCCGGGCCGTGCGCGTCCGACAAGGTCGTGGCGTTCTCGCTGGGGACCGCGGCGGCGCGACTGGCCCCGAAGGACCCCGAGGTGCTGACGGCCGCGGCCGGTGCGGCGCGAGGGGCGGGGATGAACGGCGAGGCGGCGGAGTTGCTCGACAGGGCCATCGCCGCGGCGCCGTCGGATGCCCGGCCGCGCATCGCGCGAGCCGAGCTGGCGCTGGCCGAGCAGGAGCCAGCGACTGCGCTCAGGGTGCTCGAGCCGGTGAAGTGGGCCGCCCGGGCGCAGGCCCTCTACCAGCAGGCCCAGAATGCGCAGAAGACGAGCAGCGCCGAGAAGGACCAGCTCCGCAAGGGCGAGGAGCGGGCGATGCGGGCGGCGGCCAAGGCGATGGTCTCGGGCGGCAGGGAGGGTCGCAGCGCTGGCGGCCGGGAGGACGGTGAGGTGGACCTGGGCGG
>CAZAIE010000746.1:0-4347 GCA_964485035.1 uncultured Myxococcaceae bacterium
AGGTGGGAGGGCGGGGTGCTGCTCGCGAGCTACCTGGGGTTCCTCGCCTATCTCCTCGCCAGCCCGGCCTGAGCCCGTCCGCGACTCAAGGGCCGATCGCGAACAACCTCAACCCCGCCGCGTAGACCGTCCCATCGGCGCCGATCGCCGGCGAGACCGAGACCGGATTGCCCGCGGCGTGCTCCCACTTCTTGGCGCCCGTCTGGCCGTCGAGCGCATACAGCTTCAAGTCGTCGCTCCCCACGTAGACCGTGCCGTCCGCTCCCACCGCCGGCGAGGACCGGACCGTGTTGCCGGTGTCGAACGCGAACTGCTGGGCCCCGCTCCGGCCGTCGAGCGCATACAGCTTGGTGCCGCCCCCCACGTAGACCCTCCCGTCCGCTCTCACCGCCGGCGAGGAGTCGACCGCATAGGCAGCGAAGGTGACTCCCACCTTCTGGGCCCCGGTCCGGCCGTCGAGCGCATACAGCTTCATCGCGGCCGCCACGTAGACCGTCCCGTCCTCTCCCACGGCCGGTGAGGACCCGACCGGGCCTCCGGCGGCGAACGCCCACCGCTTGGCCCCGCTCTGCCCGTCGAGTGCGTACACCTTGCCGTCGTCGCTCCCCACGTAGACCGTCCCGTCCGCGCCCACCGCCGGCGAGGACCGGACCGGGCCTCCGGTGGCGAAGTCCCACCGCTTGGCCCCGCTCTGCCCGTCGAGCGCGTACACCTTGCCGTCGTCGCTCCCCACGTAGACCGTGCCGTCCGCGCCCACCGCCGGCGAGGACCCGACCGGGCCTCCGGTGGCGAAGTCCCACTGCTCGGCCCCGCTCTGCCCGTCGAGCGCGTACACCTTGGAGTCGGGGCTCCCCACGTAGACGGTTCCGTCGGCGCCGAGGGCCGGCGAGGAGCGGATCTCGCCGGCGGTGGCGAGCGCGAGCTCCCACCGCTTGGCCCCGGTCTTCCCCTCGAGCGCATACAGCTTGGCGCCGCACCCCAGGTAGACCGTCCCGTCCAACCCGATCGCCGGAGAGGAGTCGGCGTGGCAGGGCGCGAAGCTCTCCCACTTCAAGGTCGCCGTCTGAGCGCCGACGAACGGGCTCCTCGCCGTGTGCTGGGCGTTGCCGCGGAACATCGGCCAGACCGGCAACGAGCACTGCTGCCCGTTCACCAGGTACCCGGGCTGGCAGGAGAGGCCGCAGGTGGCTCCGTCGCAGGTCGCGGTGCCGTGAGGGTCGGTGGGGCAAGGGGCGCAGGCGCTCCCACAGGTCTGGGGCGAGCTGCTGGAGACACAGGCGCCGCTGCACAGGTGCCAGCCCGATTGGCACGAGAGACCACAGGCCGCCCCGTCGCAGGTCGCCGTGCCATGGGGGTCGGCGGCGCAGGCGGTGCAGGAGCCCCCGCAGCTGAGTATCGAGCTGTTGGAGACGCAGGCGCGGTTGCAGAGGTGCCAGCCCGAGCTGCAGGAGAGGCCGCACGCCACCCCGTCGCAGGTCGCCGTGCCGTGGGGGTCGGAGGGGCAGGCCGTGCAGGCGCTCCCGCAGGTCGAGAGCGAGCTGTTGGAGGCACAGGCTCCGCCGCAGCGGTGCCAGCCCGCCTGGCAAGAGAAGCCACAGGCCACCCCGTCGCAGGTGGCGGTGGCGTTGGCCACCGCGGGGCAGGGGGTGCAGGAGCTGCCGCAGGTCAGCGGCGAGCTGCTGGGGGAGCAGGCGCCGTCGCAGCGGTGCGATCCCTGGGCGCAGACGCAGGCGTGGGCCGGGTCGCACACCTCGTTCGGCCCGCACTGGCTGGTCGAGCCACAGCCGGGCTGGCAGTGGCCGTCGGCGCCGCAGAAGGTGAGCGCGGGGCACGCCGCCCCCAGCCGGCAATCGTCGCCGCAGCGGTGGGAGGAGTCGATCCCGCAGGACTGCGGAGCGGTGCAGCTCCCGCAGCTGCCCACCGTCCGCGACGTCCCGCAGTTGTCGAAGTCGGAGACCGAGCCGCAGCTCATCCCGCGCTTCAGGCAGAAGGCGAGGTCGGACTCCGGAACGCAGGGGCCCTCGCCGCAGGCTCCGTCGTTGCAGCTCTCGCCGGGCGGGCAGGAGGTCCCGGTGCACACGCAGGCTCCGCTGGTCTGATGGCACCAAGGGGTCTCGCCCGCGCAGGTCTTGCCGGCGCAGGGGTCCTGGGCCCGGCAGGCGCCCGCGACGCAGGCCTCGCCGGCCTTGCAGCACGCCGCGCCGCAGGCTCGCTCCCCGGGAGCGCAGCTCGCGCCGCCGCAGACGTTGGCCGTCCCGCCTCCTCCGCAGGTCAGCGGGGCGGTGCAGCTGCCGCACTCCAGCAGGTCGTCGCAGCCGTTGGAGAGGGTCCCGCAGTTCTTCCCCTGCGCCGCGCAGGTCGTCCGCTGGCAGGTCCCGGTGCCGCAGACGTTGGCGGTCCCGCCGGCGCCGCAGGTCTGGCCCGGCGCGCAGGTCCCACAGAGGGCCGTCCGCGCCCGGCCGCAGTTGTCCCTTCCCTGCACCCGGCCGCAGCTCTTGCCCAGGCGTTGGCAGAAGGCCACGTCGCTCTCCGGGGCGCAGGTGCAGAGCCCCTCGATGCAGCTCCCCTCCGCGCAGTCGCCGCAGGCGACGCTGCCCCCGCAACCATCGTCCTCGATCGCGCCGCACTCCCGGCCCTCGGACGCGCAGGACTTCGGCCGGCAACCGTCCGCCGCCGGCACCCCCACGTCGGCGCTCCCGTTGGACTGGGGATCGCAGCCGGCCAGGATCAGGGCCAGCAGGGGCCAGGGAGAGCAAGCGGCGCGACGCATGAGGTCATCCTTGGAAAATGGTGGGGCGCCATCGGCCCTTGGATTGGAGCGCATTCACCCGGCCGAGCAGGTTGCCTCACCTCGGCGGCAGCGGCAAGCCCGCGGCGCGACGGTCCCGGCGAGGGAGCGGTCGGTGCCGGGCTGGGCCGGCCGGCGTCGCCCAGGCCGCCGCCACAGATGAGGTAGACCGGGCACCTCCCGCTGCAGCACTCCGCGGCGCCCCCGAGGCTCAGGGGATCCACCGGTAGCCGATGCCCCACACGGTGCGCAGGTGGCGCTGCTGCTCGCGGCCCTCGCCGAGCTTGCGCCGCAGGCTGGAGACGACGTTGTCGACCGTCCGGTCGGTCCCGTCGTAGCCCTCGGGCCAGGCGCCGGAGAGGAGCTGCTCGCGGGTGAGCACGCGCTCGGGGCGCTCCATGAAGAAGCGCAGCACCTCGAACTCGCGCTCGGCGAGCTCCAGCTCGACGCCGTCGAGCCTGGCGACGCGGGCGTCGAGGTCGACCTCGAGGGCGTCGGCGCGCAGCCGCCGCGTGGCGGGCGGGGCCGCGGCGCCCCCGCGCAGGGCGGCGCGCACCCGCGCCAGGAGCTCCGCCACGCTGAACGGCTTGGTGAGGTAGTCGTTGGCGCCCAGGTCCAGGCCGTTGACCTTGTCCTGCTCGGCGCCGAGGGCGGAGAGGACGACCACCGGCAGCGCGGCGTCGTCCCTGCGGATCCGCCGGAGGATCTCCAGCCCGTCCACGCCCGGAAGCATCAGGTCGAGGAGCACCAGGTCCGGCCGCTGCTCCTGGTAGGCGCGCAGCCCGCCGCCGCCGTCCGGGGTCTCGCGCACCGCGTAGCCGGCCCGCTGCAGGTTCATCCGCAGGCCCGTCCGGAGCGAGGGGTCGTCCTCGATGACCAGGATGGTGGTGGGCATCTGGGCTCCTCGGTCAGGCGGGCGGCACCCGCAGCGCGGCGCGGGAGTCCGGCAGGGCGGGCAGGTCCACGGTGAAGCACGCGCCCTGGCCGGGGGAGCTGCGGAGGTGGATCCGGCCGTGGTGGGCGCGCACCACGTGGACCGCCATCGCCAGCCCCAGCCCGCTGCCCGGGGTCTGCGCGGCGACCTGCTCCTGGCCCCGGTAGAACTTCTCGAAGACGCGCCGCTGCTCGCCGCGCGGGATGCCGGGCCCGCGATCCTCCACGTCGACCAGGGCCCGGCCGCGCTCGACGCGCACCCGCAGGCGGAGCCCCCCGCCGCAGCCGCCGTACTTCACGGCGTTGCCGATCAGGTTGCCCAGCGCCCCGACCATCGCCTCCCGGTCGGCGGCGACGGCCGGCGCGGGGGAGGGCACCTCGACGCTCACCTCCAGCGGGTGGGTCTGCAGCAGCGGCTCGCTCTGCGCCAGCGCCTCGCCGAGCAGGGTCGACACCAGCTCCGGCCGCAGCCGGAACAGCTGCCGGCCGGACTCCATGCGGCCCCAGGCGAGGAGGCGCTCGATCATCCTCGTCAGGCGCGAGGTCTCGACCGACAGCAGGTTGAGGCACTCAGGAGAGCCGCGCGGCGCGGGACGGCCTGCTGATCGACCGGGGCACGATGTGCC
>CAZAIE010000747.1:0-4344 GCA_964485035.1 uncultured Myxococcaceae bacterium
TGTCAGGGGGGCCTGCGGAGACGAGAATCGCGCCGCTTTTTTCCGCAGGCAGGAGGGAACGCCGACCGATGACTGGGCTGACCGACGACCAAGCGCTGACGGAGCTGCTCGACCGCCGAGACCTGGTGCTGGTCACGGGCAAGGGCGGGACCGGCAAGAGCACGCTGGTGGCGGCTCTGGCGCGGATGGCGGCGAAGCGGCGCGGCCGGGCAGTCGCGGTGGACCTTTCGGCGCACCCGCGGCTCTCGGAACTCCTGGGGTCCGACCCGGGTGGCGTCGAGGTCGTGAACATGCAGGTGGAGGACGTGGTGGGCCCGGTCGTCCAGCGCCTCCTGGGCATCGCGGCGCTTGCGGGCGCCATCGCCCGCAACCGGGTCATTCGCCAGTTCATCCAGACCTCGCCCGCCGCGCGCGAGATGCTGCTGCTCGACGAACTGCGCGACCGCGTGGAGCGCTACTCCAAGGAGCGGGTGCCGGTGTTCGTGGACCTGCACGCCACCGGGCACGCGATGAGCTTCTTGGACACGCCCCGCTCGGTGAAGCGCATGGTCCGGGTGGGACCTGTGGCCCAGTCCGCGGAGCAGGCCGAGCGGCTGCTGCTCGACTCCGCCCGCTGCGAGTTGGTGGTGGTGGCGCTGCCCGAGGAGCTGCCCATCAACGAGACCATCGAGCTGGTGCGGCGGGCCGGGGAGATAGGCATCCGCGCGCGGCAGGTGGTGGTGAACCAGGTCCCCGAGAACCCCATCGAGCCCCACGAGCGGGCCATCCTCGACGTCCTCCAGGAGCACGGGGAGGGGGCGCTGGGTGGCTTCGCGCGCTCGACCCATGGCGACCTGCAGGGCGTGGACCAGGCGCGGGTGCTCATCGAGCGGCTGGCGCGGTCCACCTCGGCGCGGGTGGTGGAGATCCCGCGGCGCTCGGACAGCGACCCGCGCGCGTGCGTCGAGGCGATGGTCCGGCAGCTGTCGAAAGGCATCGCATGAGCGGCCCCACCCTCGCAGAGCTGGTCGATCGCGCGCCCCTGGTGGTCTGCCTGGGGCCGGGCGGCGTGGGGAAGACCACCCTTTCGGCGGTGCTGGCGCTGCGGCAGGCGGCGGCCGGCAAGCGCTCGCTGGTGCTCACCATCGACCCCGCGCGGCGCCTCGCGGACGCGCTCGGCGTCGCCGGCCTCACCAACGACGCGGTGGAGGTCACCTCGTTCCAGAAGCTGCACCCCCAGGGGCGCCTGAGCGCGCTGATGCTCGACCCCACCGCGACCTTCGACCACCTCATCGCCATGCTGGTGGCCGACCCCGACCGGCGCACGCAGCTCCTGTCCAACCGCTACTACCAGCACATCTCGCGCACGCTCGCGGGGACGCTGGAGTACATGGCGGTGGAGCGGCTGCACGCGCTCACGCGATCCAAGCAGTTCGACGCCATCGTGCTCGACACCCCGCCCACCACCAACGCCCTGGACTTCATCGAGGCTCCGGACCGGCTGGCGGTGTTCTTCAGCGAGCGGGTGGTGAAGTGGCTGATGCCGCGGCCCAAGGAGTCGTGGACCTCGCGGCTGTTCAGCCGGGCCGGCTCGGCGGCGCTGGGGATGATGTCGCGGGTGGCGGGCGAGGAGTTCGTGCAGGACACCGCGGGGTTCTTCGGGGCCTTCGCCGACCTGCTGGGCAGCTTCCGGGCGCGGGGCGTGGAGGTGGGCAAGCTCTTGCGCGACCCCCAGACCGCGTTCCTGGTGGTGTGCGCTCCCGACCTCACCCGCCTCGCCGAGGCCAAGGAGATCGACCGGCGGCTCACCGAGGCGGGGTGCCGGGTGCACGGCTTCGTGGTGAACCGCGTGGACGAGCCGTTCCTGCCGCTGCACGGGGAGCTGGAGCGGACCATCGAGCGCGCCACCCAGCTGCTGGGGGGCGAGGGCGAGCGGGCCCGCGTGCAGGCCTTCATGGAGCGGCTGGAGCAGCTGCGCCAGGAGCACGAGGGAGGGGCGGCCGCGCACGCCCGCGTGGTGGAGGCGCTGCGCGAGCACGTCGCTCCGCGCCCGGTGTTCGCCGCGCCGCGCATCCCCGCCAACCAGAGCCCGCGGGCAGCCCTGCTCGCGCTCTACGTGGGCCTCTTCGCGGACGCGGCCACGCCGCCCGCGGCGCAGCCCGGCTAGAGCCCCAGGAAGGAAACCCGGTGCGAAGCCCGACCAAGATCAAGCTCGAGAGCCTCGGGGTGTACCTGCCCGAGAAGGTGGTGACCACCGAGGAGCTGCTGCAGCGGTGCGCCAGCCGCCCGCGCCTGGACCTGGAGAAGATCACCGGGATCCACGAGCGCCGCGTCGCCGAGGGCGAGTACGCCAGCGACCTCGCGGTGAAGGCCGCGAAGAAGGCGCTGGCGATGTCGCGGTGGAAGGCCGAGGAGCTGGACGTCATCGTCTGCACCAGCATCTCCAAGCACAACGCGCCCGACGAGTTCAGCTTCGAGCCGGCAACCGCCGTGCACGTGCGCAAGGCCCTGGGGGCGAAGAAGGCCCTGGTCTTCGACGTGGTGAACGCCTGCGCGGGGATGCTCAACGGCGTCTACGTCGTCCAGGGGCTCATCCGCGCCGGGGTGGCGCGCTGCGGCATGGTGGTGAGCGGCGAGCAGAACATGCCGCTGGCCGAGACCGCGCTGCGCGAGGTGAGCCACAGCTTCGACAAGCAGCTCGCGGCGCTGACGCTGGGGGACTGCGGGGCCGCGCTGATCCTCGATGCCTCGACCGACGAGAAGGTGGGCTTCCACTGGCTCGACCTGGTCAGCGGCGCGAAGCACGACCACTTCTGCTACTCGCAGCCCTCGAAGAAGGGGCGCGGGGGCGTGCTCATGACCAAGGCGCGCGGGCTGCAGCTCAAGGGCGCGGAGCACTTCCCCTTCTACTTGAAGCAGGCGCTGGACGGGACGGGCTGGACGCTGGACGACCTGCACCACGTCATCCCGCACCAGGTCTCGGTGCGCGCCATCCGCAACGGCATCAAGGTGGTGTCCCAGTTCCTCGACTGCCCGGTGCCGGAGTTCTACCTGTGCAGCGCGGAGAAGTACGGCAACACCACGACCACCAGCCACTTCCTGGTCATCCACGAGTTCATCCTGCAGGGGAAGATCCAGCCGGGGCACAACTTCCTGCTGGTGAGCGGCGCCTCGGGCATCGTCATCAGCCACGCGACGCTCACCCTGGACGACCTGCCCGAGCGCTACCGGGCGGCGGCGGCGAAGGAGGTGGCGTGATGCACCGCATCCGCATCGAGAGCCTGGGCGCGAGCCTGCCACGGCGCGGCCTGTTCCGCTGGGGCTCGGTGAAGCACGCGGTGGTCGCCGGCCAGCGCTGCCTCGAGAAGTCGAAGTACAACCCCAACGACGTGCGCGTGCTGGTGAACACCGGGGTGCACCGCGACGGCCACACCTGCGAGCCGGCGATGGCGGCGTACGTCCAGCACGGCCTGGACATCAACGTCGAGTTCCAGGGTCGCCGGACGCTCTCCTTCGACCTGCTCAACGGCGCGTGCGGGATGCTCAACGGCGTGCACCTCGTCTCCTCGCTGATCCAGGCGGGCGAGGCGCACGTGGGGATGGTGGTCTCCAGCGAGGCCAACGGCGACGCGAAGCCCGACCCGGCCTACACCTTCCCCGCGAGCGGGGCCGCGGTGCTCCTGGACGTCTCGCCGCAGCGCTCGGTGGGCTTCGGCGAGTTCGCCTTCCAGACGCACGAGGAGCACGCGGGGCTCTTCACCTCGGTGGTCTCGCTGGCGGTGAAGCGCGGGCGGATCCAGCTGAAGCGGCAGGCCGAGCTCGAGGACGTCTGGCTGCGCTGCAGCGCGGGCGTGGTGGACGAGGTGCTCGCGAAGGAGAAGCTGGCCCGCAGCGAGATCGATCTCGTGGTGCCGCCACAGGTCTCCAAGGCGTTCCTGCAGAAGCTCCCGCAGGCCCTCGGCGTCCCGGCCGAGAAGGTCCTGGACCTCACCGGCGAGCTCGCGGACACGCACAGCACCTCGACCTTCCTGGCGCTGCACCACGCGGTGGCCTCGGGGCGGCTCGCGCGGGGCAAGCGGGCGCTGCTGCTCGCGGTGGGCTCGGGGGTCACCGTCGGGGCGGCGACCTACCGGATGTGAGCCGGGTCAGGGCGCGGGCTTCGGCGCATCGGGGGTCGCGGCATCCGGGGCTTCGCCGGCGGGAGGCGCCGCCGGAGCCGGAGCCGCCGGAGCCGCCGGAGCAGGCGCCGCCGCGGGCGGCGGGGTCAGCGGCAGCTCGATCCTCCAGCGCAGCGACTCCTTCACCAGCTCCAGCTCGTGCTTGCCCTGTCCGAGCTCGACCGAGACGCGTGCGCGCTCGCCGCTG
>CAZAIE010000748.1:0-4337 GCA_964485035.1 uncultured Myxococcaceae bacterium
AGCTCGACCAGGGGAAGTACTCCCCCAGGCCCAGGCGGCGCGCCAGGTCGAAGAAGATCTTCCAGTCCGGCCACGCCTCGTGCTGCTCGCGCACCAGGCTGGAGCGGGCCTCGTGCTCCAGGGCCGGGACGCTCGACTCGGCGAAGGTCGCCGCGGGGAGCACGAAGTGGGAGGCCTCGCCGGTGGCGGTGAGGAAGGGGTCCACCGAGACCAGCAGGTCCAGCTTCGAGAGCGCGCGGCGCAGGCGCTCGGTCCCGGGCCAGGTCACCAGCGCGTTGCACCCGACGAAGACCAGCGCGCGCAGCGGGTACGGCCGGTCCTCGAGGATGGCCTCGGGGTAGAGGTTGCCCTGCGCCTGGCGGTTGAAGACCTCGTAGAGCGGGTAGCTGTCGTACCCGATGGGCTTCGCCGCGGGCATCGGCGGCAGCGGCTTCGGGTTGGTCTGGTGGAAGAGCGCGGGCAGGAAGTCCCGGTGGAAATGCGGGGTGGGCTTGTTGAAGAAGCTCACGCCGCCGGGGGCCTCCATCACTCCCAGCAGCGCCTGCAGCGAGGTGACCGCGCGGATGGTCTGCAGCCCGTTCGCGTGGTGCTCGATGCCCAGGCCGTCCCACACCGCGGTGGGCTTCTCCTGGCCCATCAGCCGCGCCGCCCGCTCGATCGTCGCGGCGGGGACGGAGGTCTCCTGCGCGGCGCGTTCCAGGGTCCAGGGCTCGGCGACCGCGGCCAGTTCCTCGAAGCCCACCGCGTGCTGCTCCACGGTCTCCCGGTCGTGCAGCCCCTCGCGCAGCAGGAAGCGGATCATCGCCAGCGCCAGCGCGCCGTCGGTCGAGGGCAGGACCTGCAGGTGCAGCGTCGCCGCCGCGGCGAGCTGGGTGCGGACCGGGTCGATGACCACGAGGTTCTTGCCGCCTCCGGCCTTGGACGCGACCTGGTGCGCGAAGGGCGGGGCGGACATCGGCGGGTTCGCGCCCCACAGCACCAGCGTGCGCGTCCGCGGCAGGTCGGCGAAGGTGTTCGAGCCGACCGTCAGCGCCTTCCCCATGCGCAGCGCCGCCTCGCAGAGGCTGGCCACGCCCGAGAGGTTGGGGGTGCCGAAGGCGTGGCAGAAGCGCTGGAGGAAGGGCACCAGCGGGTGGCGCACGAAGGGCCAGCCGGTGTGCACCGCCACCGCCTGGGGGCCCCATTTCTCCCTCACCGCCTGCAGCCGCGAGGCGATCTGCCCCAGCGCCTCGTCCCACCGGACCTCCTCGAAGCGGTCACCGACGCGGGCCAGCGGCCGGCGCACGCGGTCGGCGGCGTGGACGATCTCCGGGAGGGCGTAGCCGTGCTGGCAGAGGAAGCCCTTGGTCTGGCTCTTGGGGTCGCCCTCCACGCGCAGCAACCGGTCGCCGCGCACGGTGGCGAGGACGCCGCACTTCATGGTGCAGATGCGGCAGGTGCCCTGGACCGTGCGCTCGGCGCCCCGGGCCTGGCCCCACAGCCCCAGGCCGGCGGCCGCGGCCCCGGCGCCAGCGACCTGCGCGGCCCGGAAGAGGTCCCGGCGGGTGAGCGTGAAGCGGGGGGGCTTGGGATCGCTCACAGGTCCTCCCTCGGCTCGATGGTGATGGCCCGGGCCCGCTCGGGGCAGACCTCCTCGCAGCGGCCGCAGCCGACGCACTTGTCGGCAGTGAACTCCGGCGTCTGCGCGGGGCCGGTGAGGGTGATGGCGCTGTCGGGGTACGGGCAGGCGTAGTAGCAGAGCCGGCAGATGCCCTCGCGGTTCCAGGGCAGGCACTTCTTCTTGTCCAGCACCGGGCGGCCCATCTTCACCTGGGCCTGGAGGCTGCGCAGGTCGAAGGCGGTCGGCAGGAGGGCTCCGGTGGGGCAGGCGTTCGTGCAGCGCATGCAGAGCGTGCACGCCGCCAGGCGGGGCTCGACGTACGGCAGGTCCGAGCCGCGCAGGTTGAGCAGCCCTTCGAAGCGGATGGCCTTGGGCGGGCAGACCTCGGCGCAGCGCCCGCAGCGGATGCAGCGCGCGGCGAAGTGGCCGGCCTCCGCGGCGCGGGGCGGCCGCAGCCTTCGGGGCTTCTCCTCGTCCTGCGCCCAGACCGCGAGGATGGCCGCGGCCGGCACTGCGCCCAGCAGCACGCGGCGCTCTACGGGGTCCGCGGGCGCGGGGCGTCGCAGCGCCGGCGCACGCAGGGCGAAGCGCAGCGCGTCCGGGGCGCAGGCGTCGATGCACAGCCCGCACCGCTCGCACCCCGCGCCGACCTCTCCCAGGGACGGGTTCTGGAGCAGATTGCAGACCTGGTCGCAGCGGCCGCAGCGGGTGCAGGCCTCGGCGTCGCGGACGACGCGGATGGGGGACGGCGAGCCGAGCAGCGTCATCAGCGCGCCCCCGGGGCAGAGGTAGCGGCAGAAGCCCGCGCGGGCGACGAGGGTGTCGAAGAGGAAGGCCAGGAGGACCAGCAGCGCCCCCACGCCCAGCCCGCCGAGCACCACCGCGCGCAGCACCGAGCGGCCCAGCACCGCGGGCGGGTAGAAGACCGGCGCCACCTGGCTCGCCGCCAGCAGGGTCACCAGCAGCAGCGTCCCCAGCGAGACGAAGGCGAGGCGCCGCGGGAGCGGGGCGTCGCGGGGGGCGAGCCCCAGCCGGGCCAGGAGAGCGCGGGCGGCGTTGCTCACGGCGAGGAGCGGGCGGTAGGGGCACATCCAGCCACAGAAGAAGCGGCCCAGCACCGCGACCAGGACGACGGTGGGGACGAGCCCCCAGAGCACCGCGGCGGTCGGCGCGCGCGCGAGCAGCACGCCCAGCCCAGCGAGCGGGTCCAGGAACTCGATGCCGAAGAGGCGCACGGTCCACGGCGCGCCCAGCAGCGGCGGAGGCGTCCCCGGCGCGAGCAGGCGGGCGAGCACCGCCCAGCTCCCGGAGGTGGAGAGTCCGCTCGTGGCGGCCGCGTCGCGCAGGTGCCAGAGCGGGATGGCGAGGAGGAAGAGCCAGGTCGCCGCGAGCGAGAGCCTGCGGGCCCACTGGTACAGGCGCAGGCGACGGGTCGGAGGGGCGGGGGCCGGGTCGGGCATCGCGGCAGTCTATGCGCCGCGGGCGCCCGGGCGCCAAGACGAAGCTGCACCCGATCGGCAAAGGCGGCGGTCTCGCAGCCGCAGGCGTGGCGATCTCCGCGGGCGCGACGATCGGCCCGTCCGGCCGGGAGAGGACGACGATCGGCCCGTCCGGCCGGGAGAGGACGACGATCGGCCCGTCCGGCGAGGACGATGATTGTCCACTCCCGTGCACTTGCGACTCCCAGGTCGCCACGATGTGCGGAACGGTAGGGGGTGGAGTTGAGTGCGGGGACGGACCTCTCGTAGTGTTGGCGGCCTCTGGAGGCGGCCAGCGTCGAAGCATTCACTCCCACTCCCGCCACCTGAATCAGGAGGAGCCGTGTCGGAACTCGACTACTCGCAGAAGTCCCGCAGCACGAAGCTGAAGAAGAAGAAGATCCTCAAGGAGAAGCTGGCGGACTACGCCGCGGGCAAGAGCAAGAAGGCTGCCGCGAAGGGCTACGCCGCCAAGGCGAAGAAGCCCGCAGCGAAGAAGCCGGCCGCCAAGAAGGCCGCGAAGCCTGCCGCGAAGAAGCCCGCGAAGAAGGCCGCCGCGAAGAAGTAGGCGTCCCGCCCTGGCCTCGGCCGGGGGGTGCGTCGATGTGCCGTTCCATGCAGCACCAATCCACGTAGCGAGAAAAGGGAGAGTCTCTATGGGTCTGCTGTCCAAGCTGACGAAGGGTTCGACGCCTGCGAAGAAGCCCGCCGATGACGCGCTGCTGCTCCACGGCATGATGTGCATGGCCGGGGCCGACGGCGGCATCGACGACGCCGAGATCGAGACGGTCGAGGCCTACTTCTGCTCGCTGCCCGAGTTCGAGGGCAAGGACTTCCAGGAGGTCCTCTTCAACGCGAAGAAGATCCTGAACAAGTACCCGACCATGGTCGAGAGCGTGAAGTCGCTCGGCGACCTCAGCACCCCCGTCCTCAAGAAGAAGATGTTCGTCCTCGCCGCCGACATCGCCATGTCCAGCGGCGACGTGGACGAGGCCGAGGACGAGATGCTCGACGCGATGGGCCGCGTCCTCGGCATCGACGACGAGCTGGCCTCGAAGGTGCTCGAGGTCCTCAGCATGAAGTACGCGAAGTAGGCCAGTCTGGCCCTGGGCCCTGGCGCGCTCGCGTGCGCCAGGGCCCTTTTCGTAGGTGGGAGCGCGCCGTGATCGATGCCAAGACCCTGCAGGTGAAGCGTGAGAAGGCGCTGGCCGACGAGCTGGCCGAGCGCAAGGACGTGAAGAAGGGCGTCTACAAGATCC
>CAZAIE010000749.1:0-4333 GCA_964485035.1 uncultured Myxococcaceae bacterium
GATGGTGGCAAAGCCCAGGTCGAGCTGCCGCCGCGCCAGCGCACCCGGCCCAGGAGGCTCTCGCCCAGATGCCGCTCGACGAGCTGCTCGAGCGCGCTGGCAAGCACTACCGGGACCTGGACTACGACAAAGTCCTCCCGCTCGCCGAGGCGGTGCTCGCCCGCTCCGAGGCCTCCATCGAGCAGCGCCTCGACGCCTACCTGCTGCAGGGCAGCTCGCTGGCGATCATCGGGGACGCGGTGGAGGCCGAGAAGCCGTTCCGCTTCCTCCTGCGCGGCCGCCCCGACTTCGACATGGCCGCGGACACTCCTCCCAAGATCCTCGCGGTGTTCCGCAAGGTGCAGGTCGAGGAGAAGGCCATCGTCGACCAGATGCGCGAGCTGGAGCGCGCCCGCATCCTCAAGGACCTGAAGCTCGTGGGCGACCCGCCGGAGAAGGCGCAGGGCGGCCAGCCGCTCCCCTTCGAGTTCCGGCTGCGCGACCCGCGCGGCGTGGTGGCCCAGATGGAGCTGCGCTACCGCCGCGGGGGTGACCAGGCCTTCGCCGCCCTCCCGCTCGCCCGCTCCGACGGCGGGGCCTGGGCGGCCGCCATCCCCGGCGAGTGGACGCAGAGCCCCGAGCCCTACCGGCTGGAGTACTACCTCACCACCGCCGACTCCGAGGGGCGCGGGCTGCTCGACCTCGCCAGCGCGACGACGCCGCTGGCGCTGCCGGTCGAGGCTGGCAGCGTCCCCAAGTCCACGCCCATCTACAAGAACGGCTGGTTCTGGGGCGGCGTCGCGGCGGTGGTGGTCGCGCTGGGCGCCACCACGGTCCTCGTCTACACGCAGGGCAAGGAACTTCCCAAGACCGACCTCGGCACGCTCCAGCCGCAGTAGGCCCCGCCCATGTCGCAGCTCATCTTCGACAAGTACGAGATCATCCGGCGCCTCGCCGTGGGCGGCATGGGCGAGATCTTCCTGGCGCGCCAGCGTGGCGTCGCCGGGTTCGATCGCCTGGTCATCCTCAAGAGCCTGCTCCCCGACCTCGCCGAGCAGGAAGGCTTCGTGGACCAGTTCCTCGACGAGGCCCGCGTCGCCGCCACCCTCAACCACCCCAACATCGTCAGCATCTACGAGGTCGGCGCCTGGCAGGGCGTGTACTTCATCGCCATGGAGTACATCAACGGCGACTCGCTCTCCGGGCTGGTCCCCGCGGCCGCGAAGGCGGGCCTCTCCATCCCCTTCCCGGTGACCGCGCGCATCATCCACGACGCGGCGCTGGGGCTGGACCACGCGCACCACGCCAGCGATCCCGACGGCCGCCCGCTGAACATCGTCCACCGCGACGTGACGCCGCAGAACATCATGGTGCGCACAGACGGGGTCACCAAGGTGGTGGACTTCGGCGTCGCCCGGGCGGCCAACCGCGTCACCCGCACCGCCACCGGCATGGTGAAGGGCAAGCTGCCCTACATGCCGCCCGAGCAGATCAGCGGCCAGCAGCTCGACCACCGGACGGACCAGTGGGCGCTGGGCGTGGTGCTCTGGGAGATGCTCACCGGGCAGCGCCTCTTCCGCGCCGAGAACGACGCGCTGCTCATCAACCTCATCCTCAAGCACCCCATCCCCCCGCCGTCCGACCTGGTGGAGGGCGTCCCGCGGGAGCTGGAAGAGGTGCTGGTGCGGATGCTCGACCGCGACCGGGCGGGCCGCTTCCGCAGGCTGCAGGAGGTGGCCGACGCGCTGCGCGGCTACCTCGACTCCGTGTCCTCGGACTCGAAGCAGGCGCGGGTCGCGGAGTTCGTGCAGGGCATCGCCGGGGACCGCATCAAGGAACGGGTAACCGACCTCACGCCCAGCCGGCCGGAGAACTTCCTCATCCCGCTGCAGCAGGCCGGCGCCATCGGCGCGGACACGCGCGGAGGGGCGACGCGCCCCGAGCGTCGCAAGCCTGCGGCCAAGGCCAACCCCTGGGCGCTGATGGCGGGCGGCGCGGCCGCAGTAATCGTCATCGCAGGGGGCGTGGGGTTCATGCTCTCGCAGAAGCAGCCAGCGCCGCCGCCTCCAGCGCCGGTGGTCGTCGCCCCGCCAGTGCCGACCCCCGTCGAGCAGCCCGCGCCGAAGCCCGAGCCGAAGCCGGTGGAGCCCGCGCCGGAGCCGCCGACGGTCCTGCAGCTCGACAGCGATCCTTCCGAGGCCAAGGTCTACTCGGGCGAGCGCCTGGTGGGGCAGACGCCGCTGCGGCTCTCGACGCTGAGCCCGGACACCGACTACCAGCTGGTGGTGGACAAGACCGGGTTCGAGCCGTCGATCGTCAAGGTCCGGCTGGAGAAGGGCGCGACGCAGGAGCTCTCGGTCCCGCTCCAGAAGAAGAAGACCCGCCGCCCCGGCCCCGGGCCGTCGCAGGCTGCTCCGGTCGCCGCCGCGGCCGAGGACGGTTTCCTGACGCTGAAGACCACGCCGTGGACGAAGGTGTCGATCGCCGGGACTCCCTACGGCTCGACGCCGCTCTTCAAGGTGAAGCTAAGACCGGGGACCTACTCGGTGGTGCTGGTGAACGAGCAGGAGGGCATCAACGAGACCCGCTCGGTGACCATCCCCGCCGGCGAGGTCGCGAAGCTGGACCTGGTGCTCAAGAAGTAGAGCGATCCGTCACCACTGGCGGTACGGGTGCTTCGCCAGCGCGGAGTTGAAGTACCGCGGGTCGTGGCTCACTTCCTCGCCCAGCCACGCGGGCCGCTCGAAGGGCTCGTCCGCGGACGCGAGCTCGACCTCGGCGATCACCAGGCCTTCGTTGTCTCCCGCGAACTCGTCCACCTCGAAGACGTGCGCGCCCACGGGAATCCGGTAGCGCCGCTTCTCGATCTGCGGGCGGGCGCAGAGGGTGTCCAAGAGCTCCTGCGCGTCGGTCAGCGGCACTTCGTACTCGTACTCGGCCCGCCCCACGCCCTGCGTCGGCCCCTTGATGGTCAGGTACCCGCGCTCGCCTGCGATGCGCACGCGCACCGTCGCGCCGCTGGTCGGCAGGTAGCCCTGCCGGTAGGCGACCCCGGGCGCGAGGCCCCGCCAGCCGTCGCTTCTCACCAGGAACTTCCGTTCGATCTCTTGGCCCACGGTGCGCTCCCTTCGCGTCCCGCGGATGCTACGCCAGCGCGTCGGTTCCCGCTTTTCGGCCTCCAGGCGACCAAACCGTTGGAAGCCAACGACGGACGCCTCCTGGAGACCGCCATGCTCTTCGTACGCACCGCCCTCCTCTCGCTCTGCTTCGGCGCAGGCGCCGTGCTCTCGGTGCGGCTGGTGGCCTGGTGGCCCCAGGGACCGCTGCCGCTGCTGCTGGCGCTGGGGCTCGTCTGCGGCGGCGCCGTCGCGGGCCTGGTGCCCTTCGTCCGAAAGCACGCGCTCGCGCTGGACGCGGTGCTCGAGAGGCTGGTCCGGGGCGGGGTGGTCTTCGGCGTGGGCCTCGCGCTGTGGGCCCTGGCCTCGCTGCGTCCGGGGCTCATCGCCTTCGACGTCCCCGGCTTCCTGCTCGTGCTCGCGCTCGCCGCCGCGCTGGGCTTGGGGACGATGCTGCTGGCCCACGCCGTCTTCCTCCTCGGCGTCTGGACGACCTCGGCGCTCGGTGATCGGCTGCTGACCTCGGAACCTCGCTCCTTCGACGTCCGTTGAGCCGCCCCGGCCGGGAGGCTCAGATCAGAGGACGGGAGCGAACACGAAGGGGTGCGAGAAGGTGCACTCCTGACCGTCGTGAGCGCCGAAGTTCCAGGAGCGGAATCGGTGCTCGATGCAGCGCGCCAGGGCCCCGCTGTGCACGGTGTCCTCGTCGATCTCCACGAGGGTCACGCGTCCGTTGCTCCCGACCGTGAAGCGCACGGTGATCTTCCCCTGCAGCCCCGGCGCCCGTTTGATCTCGGCCTCGTAGCACCGCTGGATGGCGGTGAGGTTGCGCTTCACCTGCCGCGCGATCGCCGCGCCGTCGCAGCCTGGGCCGTGCTCGTCGGGCTCGGGGTCGAAGCTCACCGAGGGGGAGCGCTGCACCAGCTTCTCGGACCGCTCCGAACGCCGCTCGCCCCCGCCGGTGTCGAGCGCGCCGATGGCCTGGACGGCGCCGGTGTCGTTGGCGCGTCGTGCTCCCGGCTCGTCGGTGCCCGCGCTGGCCTGGCGCGCGCCGCGCAGCGCGTCGTCGAGGTCGCGCAGGTCGACCCCGGCGGAGAGCTGGTCGGAGAAGGTCGGTCCGCCTCCGAGCCCGTTGATGGCGCCCAGGAGGCCGCGGGTTGCCAGGTCGCGTCGGAGCTGCTCGCCCGAACGCGGGGTGGGCGTCCCCGGCGCTGCCAGCCGCGCGGTCCGTCGGGGCC
>CAZAIE010000750.1:0-1941 GCA_964485035.1 uncultured Myxococcaceae bacterium
GTGCGAGCGCAGCGGCGCGAACTGCCCGCGGCCCACCGCGACGCAGACCTCGCCCACCGAGCTGCCGTCGAACGGGCGCCTGCCCGTGAGCAGCTCGTAGAGCACGATGCCCGCGGCCCACACGTCCGTGCGCTGGTCCAGGTCGGCCGCGCCCAGCAGCTGCTCGGGCGACATGTAGCAGGGCGAGCCCACCAGCACCCCGGGGAGCGTCTTGCCCGGCCCCTCGCCCAGGAGCTTGGCGATGCCGAAGTCGATGAGCTTGGGAACCAGGTTCCCGGCCGGGGTCTGCGCGAGCACGATGTTCGCGGGCTTCACGTCCCGGTGCACCACGCCGCGCCGGTGCGCCGCCGCGAGCCCGCCCATGACCGGGACGAGGATGTCCAGCGCGTCGCGGGTGGGGAGCCGGCCGCGCCTCGCGAGCAGCGCCTCCACGGTGCTGCCGGTGAGGAGCTCCTGGACGATGTAGAGCGTGCCGTGCGCGGCGTCGCGGCCCATGTCCAGGACCTCGACCACGTTGGGGTGCGCGACCATCGCCGCGCTGCGCCCCTCCTGCACGAAGCGCTCGGCGAGGTCGGCGACCTTGGCCAGCTCGCGAGGCAGCGTCTTCAGCGCCACCCGCCGCCGCGTCCAGGCGTTCTTGGCCTCGAAGACCATGCCCATCGCGCCCTCGCCGATGAGGCGGGTCAGCTCGTACTTGCCGTCGACGAGGTGGCCGGGCTGGAGGTGCTGGTCTGCTGCCATCTTTCCCCTGTACGCCCCCCGGCCCGCAGACCATACGACACCTCGCGCGCAGCCACACGAGGAAGGTCCGCAGCGCGCGTGACGAGGATCACTTCCTGGGTGGGTCGCAGCGGCAGCCCGCGCCCTCCCTGCACTCGCCCAGATCGACGCAGGCGCACCCCGGAGGACAGTCCGCGGCCGAGTCGCACGCGAGGACGCACCGGCCGTCGTTCATCCCATGGCAGATCAGCCCGGCCTCGCAGGAGTCCACGCTCCCGGTGATCCAGCCCTCGCAGAAGCAGTGCTCGTCGATCGTCCCGTCCTGGTGGGAGCGGCAGCTGGAGAGGCAGACCAGCGCCAGCCAGAGCGCCAGCCGTCTCATCGCACGTCTCCGCCGCTGGAGAAGAGGAAGCACCGGTCCACCCCCGCCGCGACGCCGCAGAGCCGCAGCCGCGCGGTGCCCTCCCGGTGCCAGGCGTAGCCCCGGTCCATGGTCAGCTCCGTCCCGTCCTCGAGAACGCAAGGCGCGGGAGCATCGCGGTAGAAGAAGAAGCCCGCGCGGAACTCGACGAAGGCTAGCGCGCACGACGGCTGGTCGAGCAGCACCCCCTTGCCGTCCGCCACCAGCGTCACCCGGCTGAAGGGAGGGTTCGAGTTCGTCGCGGTGTAGCTGCCGGCGGCCTGCTCCGCAGGGCTGGGGTTGCAGCCGCACAAGGACAGCGCCAGGAAGAGGGCCCTCGACCACCTCGTCACCGCGCCTCCTTCGGCTGGCCGCCACGCACAAACCGGTACCCCACCCCGCGCACGGTCAGGAAGTGGCGGGGCGGGTCGGCCTCGGGCTCCAGCTTCTGGCGCAGCCGGCTCACGAAGTTGTCCAGGGTGCGGTCGGTGCCCTCGTAGTCGTAGCCCCACACCTTGCGGACGATCTCCTCGCGCGGCAACGCCTCGCCCTCGCGCTGGACGAAGAGCCGGAGCAGCTCGAACTCCCGCGCCGTCAGCTCCACCGGCGCCCCGGCCACCGCCACGGTGTGGGTGACGAAGTCCACCTCCACCGCGCCGAACTGCGTGTGCTCGGTCTTCCGGTCCGCCTGCTGGCGGCGGCGCAGCACCGTGCGGATGCGGGCCAGCAGCTCCGCCAGGCCGAACGGCTTCACCACGTAGTCGTCGGCCCCCAGGTCGAGCCCGCGCACCTTGTCCACCTCCTCGCCCTTCGCGGTGAGG
>CAZAIE010000750.1:1951-4329 GCA_964485035.1 uncultured Myxococcaceae bacterium
TTGGCCCTGGCTATCGTCTCCTCGTCGGCGACGGCGGTGAGGAGGATGACCGGCACCTCGCTGCCGATGCGCCGCAGCTCCCGGAGGATCTCGAAGCCGTTCATCCGCGGGAGCATCACGTCCAGGAGCACCAGGTCGGGCGCGGCCTCGAGCGCGAAGCGCAGCCCCAGCTCCCCGTCGGCCACGAGCTGCACCGAGTACCCCTCGAACTCCAGGTTGCGCTGGAGCCCACGGGCGATCGACGCGTCGTCCTCCACCACCAGGATGCTCTCCATGGACACTCCGGACCGGACGCTGCGACAGGGACACCGACCGGAGTCTAGTCGGGAGGCGGCTTCGCCGGCAGGCTCACGGTGAAGGTGCTGCCCTTCCCCGGCTCGCTCTGCACCCGCACCTCGCCCTGGTGCGCGCGCACGATGTGCTGCACCAGGGAGAGCCCGATGCCGCACCCGCCCACCTCGGTGGTGCGGCGGCAGTCCACGCGGTGGAACTTCTCGAAGATCTTGCCCTGCTCGTCCTTGGGGATGCCGATGCCCCGGTCGGTGACCGAGAGCAGGACCTCGCCATCGGCCCCGCCCCGCGTGGCAACCTTCAGGTAGCGCTCGTCGGGGCTGTACTTGATGGCGTTGGTCAGCAGGTTGATCAGCACCTCGATGATCGCGTCGCGGTCCACCAGCGCCTCGTCCGCCTCGGGCTTGAGGTCCTGCTCCACCTGGAACTTCCCCTCCTCGATCAGCGGGCGGCACGCCGCCAGGGCGTGGGCCACCAGCTCCGAGAGCCGCGCCGGCGCCGGGGTGTACGCCTTGCGCCCGGCCTCCATGCGCGAGAAGTCGAGGATGCGCTGCGCCAGCCGCGAGAGCCGCTCGGTCTCCTGGGCGATGACCCCCAGGCACTCCTTGGCCTCCTCGTCCGACTTCACCCGGCCGAGCAGCAGCGTCTCGGTGAACATCCGGATGGAGGTGAGCGGGGTGCGCAGGTCGTGCGAGACGCTGGAGACGAAGTCCACCTTCAGGCGCGAGAGCCGCGCCTCGCGCACCACCGCGCGCACGGTGTAGACGATGCCCGTCCCCAGCGAGACCAGCAGCAGCAAGAGGCTCCACAGGTACAGCCCCGAGCGGCTGCGCGAGAGGCTGAACAGCCCGCCCTTCTCCCCGTAGGTGAACACCAGGGACCACGCCAGCCCCGAGCGCTTGAGCAGCACGTAGGCGATGACCTGGTCCTCCAGCTCCTTCATCGAGACCTCCGCCCGCGTCCAGCCCGGCGGGGGCAGCACCGGCCAGACCACCGCGTCGGCGGGGGTGGGCAGCGTCAGGCCCGCCAGCGTCTCGTGGATGGGCTTCTCGAGCAGCGGGCCCACCAGCTCGTACCCCGCGAGGACGCCCCCCGCGCTGCGCGAGAGGATCACCCGGTGCCAGCCCTCGGCCACCACCGAGGACGTCTCGGACGGCGCGTCGCGCAGGTGGCTCATCCTCGTGAGCTGGGCGAGCAGCGCGGGCCGCTCGGCCAGCGAGAGCAGCGTCCGGCGCGCGCGGAGCTCCCGCCAGGCCAGGGCCGACTCGTCCCCTGGCCGCGTCCCCTCGTCCTTGAGCAGCCGCGCCGCCAGGTCCCGGGCGAGGAAGGAGAGCAGCCAGGACGAGGTGGGAGCCGGGTCCCGAGAGGCGGCGACCAGGCGCTCGGCCTCCTCGACGTACGCCTCGCGCGACTGGGCGCGATCCCGGGCCGCGCGCCGCAGCGTCCACGCCCGGCCGGCCAAGGGGTCGCGGGCGTGGTCCGAGCACTCCGCACCGAGCTGCTCGCCCCAGTCCGCGGGAGGCGCCCCGCCGTGCCGGCAGAGCAGCCCGGCCAGCCGCGCCACGCAGTCGGTCTCGGAGAGCTTCCCCCAGCGCTCGCACGCCTCCAAAGCCCCTTCGTGGGAGACCTCGAACGCCAAGGCCTCCTTCACCGCCGTGGGCAGCGGCAGCTTCGGGTCCTCGCCGTGGGCCGGGCGCTGGGGCAGCAGCACCTCGCCGTCCTCGGAGATGACGAAGGCGTTCACCGCGAAGGGCTCGGCCAGGGTCCCGGGCAGCCCGGGCGCCGGCCGCTGCGGGGCGTCCTCGTCCCCCTCGTCGCCAGCCTCCTCGGCCCACGCGACCAACCTGGGGAGCAGCGTCTCCCCCTCCGCGACCAGGCGCTCGAGGGTGCCGTTGAAGGTCTTGGCCGCCTCGGTGACCACGGGGTGGAACTGGGCCTCGAGCCGCTTCTGCGCGGCCGCCGCCTCGTTGCTCACCGCCACGCCCGCAAGGCCGGTGAGCAGCAGGCTGGGCAGGGCGACGCCCACCACCACCAGGAGGACGACGTTGCGCGCGCGGGGTGAGCTGGGATCCATGCCAGCCGAGTAT
>CAZAIE010000751.1:0-4319 GCA_964485035.1 uncultured Myxococcaceae bacterium
CGATGTCCCCGGCGCCGTTCTTGTCGGTGCTCGCGCTCGCGTCGCAGGTGACGCTCAGGGTGGGCGGGACGCTGCCGGTGGCGGGGTTGCAGGTGAGGGCCGCCGTCGGGGCGTACTGGGGGACGCAGCTCACCTCGGAGGAGAAGGCGCTCTCATTGGCGGCGCTGTCGACTGCGGTGACCCGGAAGTAGTAGGTCTTGGTCCCGTCGGTGCTGGTGTAGTCGCGGTAGATGGCGGTAGCGGGGTCCAGGTGGGCATAGTTGCAGCCGGCATCGCCCGGCTTGGTGCAGCTCGCGTGCGCGGCATTGTCCCAGTAGACCCGGTAGGAGACAGACGCCTCAGGGTTGTTGTCCACGCCCTGCGTCACCGCGGTCCACTTCACCTGGAGCGCGCCGTTCGCGCCGCGGGTGCAGGTGAGCCCGGCGGGGGCCTTCGGTGCGACGGTGTCCGCCGGGCCGGTGCTGTAGTAGCTGGGGTCGCCGGTGTCCGCGGCGTTCGCGAGGTAGCCGCGCCGGTCCCACGAGACGATGGACAGGATGTGGGCGGCGAAGAAGGGCCTCGCATCGTCGTCGGGCTTCCCGTCGTGGTCATCGTCGTCGCAGCTGCCGGGGCAGGTCCAGCGGGCCTTGGCGAGCAAAACGTCGGAGATCACCTTGTCGTCCTTGTTCACGATGCCCAGCGCCCCCGCGCAGACCGAGGCGACGTAAGTGTCGGCGTTGGCAAGGCCGGCGGTCACGTCGGCGCCATAGGCGGCCTTGTCGGCGGCGTTGCCCAGGAGCAAGAGCGAGGCCTTGGCCACCAGCTTGTCGTTCGCGCTGCCCGACCCATCGATGATGCCCTTGAGGAAGGTGCGCGCCCCGGCGTCCTCGCCGAGGTAGCCGAGCGCGAAGGCGGCCATGTACTTCGGGGGCGCGAACGTGTCGTTCCAGCCGCACTGCAGCCGCGCGCGCAGCGCAGCGGTGCGTGCGGCACCGAGGGCGTTCTTGCGGCCGACCAGGGCGGGGGCCGACCAGAGGTGCTGGGCTTCGTACTTGGTCAGGCCGTTGCGGGTCACCGCGTCGGGGCAGTCCTGGACCTGGGTCCCCTGGCAATGCTGGGCGACGAGCGCCGGTCCGCCGCCCGTGTCCCAGGAGCCGCGGCCCGCGCAGTACTCGTTCATGAGCGCGTCGAGGCCGGTGTTGGCCACCCCAAAGTCGGCCACGGCCATGCTCTGGAGGTGCAGCCCCTGGTTGGTGGCCCCCGTCCCGATGCCTGGCAGTGGCGTCACGCCGTTGTAGGCGACCAGCCGCGGAGGCGTGGGCGGGACGGAGGTGGAAGAGCCGGGCATGCGGTAGGCGAATGCCTTCTGGGAGCCACCGTACATGCCGCTCTGGCCGGAGTTGCCGAAGCTCACGTAGAAGTCGATGGACTGCGCCGCGAGCGTGCCGCCGCCGGACTTGGTGATGCTCAGCGTCTTCTTGAGCTTCTCGCCGGGCATGAGGTAGTTCGCCACCTTGGGCGCCGGGCCGGCGACGGAGACGGAGTACCCGGTGGCCTTCGCGTTGAGCACGAAGTTCAGGAGCGGGTAGCCCATGTTGTTCTGCACGAACACGTCCAGGGTGGCTGGTCCCGAGGACGGCACGGTGACGCTGTCCTGGGCGGGGCGGACCACGAGGTTGTAGCCGGACGCCCAGAGGCAGTTGCACCAGTGCGCGAGCGCGGGGGAACTCGCGAGCACGAGGGCCACGCCCGCGGCGAGCGCGGTCAGGCGGACAGACATGCGCTGGGTCATGAGGTCGGCTCCTGGAGCGCGCCTCGGCCAGGGCGCCCGGGGTCGGAGGATGGCCTAGTATACGTGCTCACCTGCGCCTCCCCCAAACCCGGAGCCCAATCGTGAGTCTCCCCGTCGCCGTTGCACTGTGGGCCGTGCTCGCCGCCGCACCCGATGCGCCCGCGCTGGGAGACGCCGCGGGCGCGGGCAGTGAGGGCAGGGTGAGGGAGTTGCTCGAGGCCGGCGCGCCGGTCGACGGGACCGGGGAGCACGACTGGACCGGCCTGCACCGGGCCGTCATCGGCGGTCACGCGGACGTGGCTGCGCTCTTGCTCGAGCGGGGCGCGGACCCCAATGCCCGCGGGCAGTTCGACCTGACGCCGCTCCACTGGGCGGCGCTCACTGGCCGCGCCGACCTGGTGCACCTGCTGGTGAAGCGTGGGGCGCGGATGGACGCGCGGGACCTGTGGGGGCGGGCGCCCGTCCATGAGGCCGCCGATGGCAAGGTGGTCCGGGCGCTGGTCGAGCTGGGCGGGGAGGTGAACCTGCAGGACCGCCGCGGGCTCACTCCGCTCCACCTGGCGCGCAACGAGGGCGTGGCCAACGTGCTGCTCGAGCTCAGGGCCGACCTGCGCATCCGCACACGCACGGGGCTCACGGCGCTGGAGCTGAACCTCGCCGAGGCCTCCCGCGCGGGGCTCATCATCACCACCGGGAAGATCGCCGGGCGGCTCCGCGGCGAGCGGGCGGAGATGGAGGTGCTGCTGAGGAACCTGTCTCCCAGGCCCATCGCGTCGCTTTCGGCGACGTTCTCGGGCAAGGCCTGTACTGCCACGCCGGCGGTCCCCGAGTTCTCCCTGGCGCCCGGGGAGCTGGTGACGCTCCCGGTGGCGCTGGTCCGCACCCCGGACGTCCCGGAGGGGCCGCACCCGCTCACCGCGGTGTTCCGCGCCGAGGGCCAGGAGGTCGGCACCTTCGAACTCACGGTGGACACCTCGCGCGGGGTGACGCCGGAGGACCAGGGGCTCATCAAGCTCGCCAGCGGCAGCCTGCGCGGCGCGCCTTCGGACTGGGCGAACGTGGCCTTCGTGGCCGGTCCGCTCCTGCTGCTCGCGATCTGGTTCGCCGCGCGCAGGCTCCAGCGCCGGGAGTAGGCCCGCAAAAAGCCGACGCCGGCGGGCCTGGCCGCGCCGGCGTCGAAGCTGCGGAAAGCTCGCGACTAGCGCTTCGCCTTCTTGGCAGGAGCCTTCGCCGCCTTCTTCGCGGCCGGCTTCTTGGCGGGGGCCTTCTTCGCTGCGACCTTCTTCGCAGGGGCCTTCTTCGCCGCCTTCTTCGCCGGCTTGGGCTCGGGCTCCTCGCAGCCGCAGCAGCAGCAGCTCTCGCCCTCGGTCGCTGCCGCCTCGTCCTCGCAGCCGCAGCCCTCGTCCTCGCAGCCGCAGGGGCCGGAGAGGGCGTCGAGGTGCGCCACGGCGGCGTCGAACTCGGCCTTGGAGGGGTCCTCGAAGCTCGTCACCTGGCCCTTGGCGTCCAGCTTGAACTTCAGGATGGTGAGCTCGTTCTTGGGACCCTCGGTCGGGCGCAGGAGCGCGAAGCTCTTCTTGCCGACCTTGAACAGCTCGATCGGCTCGAAGGTGTAGTCGACGCCGTCGTTGCCGGTCAGGGTGAGCAGGTTCTCGTCCGCCTTCTTCTTGGCCATGTGCTTTTCTCTCCGGGTGCTGAGTGGTGGCGGCAGACTAGCGCGCTTTGCGCGGTCGCCAAGGACTTCTTTGGGCGTCAGGCGCCGCGGGCGCGGCGATGTCGGCGGGTGAGCAGCAGCGCCAGCAGCGCGGTCGGCGCGAGCGCCAGCGGGAACGAAGCCCAGAACCACTCGTTCGAGCGGATGGGCGGCGGGCGGCGCTCCTTCTCGTCCAGGGGCAGCGCGCGCAGGGTGCCGTCGTAGCTGCCGTGGAAGACCATCCACGCGCCGCGGATGCGCGCGGCGGTGGGCGACGCCCAGTTGCTGTCGTCGAGCCCTGCCACTGCCCAGACCGGAGCGCCGGTGTAGGTGGTGAACGCGTGCTTGCCGTCCTGCGCCCGCACCGCATGCACCGAGTGGTCCCACGCCGAGACCAGGACCTGCCCCGCCTCGCCGACGATGGCCGGGGACGAGTAGATGCCGCCGCGCGCGCCGTACTTCCACGCCGCCGCGCCCGAGGCTGCATCGAGCGCCCAGAGGTGCCGGTCGTAGCTGCCCACCACCACCCGCGCCGGCGAGCCCGGCAGCACCGCGGGCGCGCCGGTGACGCGGTCCCCGGTCTTGAAGGCCCAGCGCTCGCGGCCGGTCTCGGCGTCGAGCGCGCGCACCATCCCGAACTTCGAGGCCATCACCACCAGCGGCTGGGCGAGGGGCACGTACGCGGGCGGGCTGCGCACCGCGTCCAGCTCGGTCTGCTGCCACAGCACCGCGCCCGAGTCCGCCGAGAGCGCGTAGACGTTGCCGTTCGACGAGCCGACGTAGAGCCGCCCGCCGGAGGACGTCTCGGCGAAGACCGGGGAGGTCACCTCGTTGTCGCCCAGCACCTGCGTCCAC
>CAZAIE010000752.1:0-4317 GCA_964485035.1 uncultured Myxococcaceae bacterium
GCTCCCGCGCGTCGAGCGGGAGGTCCCATGGACAGGACAATGCTGTTGCTGGCGGTGGCCCTGGGCCTTGCGCCCGGCTGTGCCGAGAAGAAGCAGAAGCTGGCCGCCGCCGAGGCCCGCATCGAGGCCGCCCAGAAGCAGATCAAGGATTCCGAGGCGCACCAGGCCGGCCTCGCGAAGGAGCGCGCGGACCTCGAGCAGCAGCTCGCTGCGCTCGCGGCACGCAGCGAGGCCGCCCCGGCGGGAACTCACCCGGACCGCCGCTGCCGCGGCGTCCCTCGAAGGTGCAGGAACGCTCCCGGGCTGGGACCTCCCCGGAGCGGTGCGGAGCCTGCGCTTCGAGGAGGCGCTCGCGAAAGGCGACGCCACGGCCATCGCCGCGGTCGCCGAGGAGGCGCTGCGTTCGACGCGTCCGTGCCTGAGCCGGGGCGAGAGCCCGGACCCGGCCTGCTCCTCGTCTCCCTTCGAGGACGCCTGCGCCGACGTGCCGGTCCGGACGCAGGAGCCGATCACCTGGGAGTGCTCCTCGCTGGTCAAGGCCGACAGCCTGCCAACGCTCGCGCTGTGCCTGGCCGAGCGCTCGCACCCGGAGCCCGTCGGCGAGCACCGGCGGCCCGGCCTCGCCACGTCCCTGCAACTGTTGCGGACGGTCTTCGTGCACGGCGGGCGCCTCCACGTCCGTGACTGGCCGCAGCCGGACCGCGACCTCTACTTCCCCGCGAACGCGGGCCCTCGAGGGGAGTGCGAGGCCCAGAACGAGCACCGCCGCTGCGTCCACCAGTGCGACGTGAACCACGGGCGCTGGGTGGACCCCTGCGCCGAGCAGTACGCCGAGTGCGGAGACTGCGGGGCCTCGGTCGGCGGCGACGACGAGTCGCTCGCGGTGCAGGAGGCGCGGCGGGCGGCCGAGGAGGCAGAGGCCGAGGCGACGCGGGCGCGCCAGGAGGTGGAGTACCAGGAGTGCCTCGTGGGCTGCGAGCCGTCGCGCGGCGAGGAGCCGCCCGACCCCCCGCCGGGACCGAAGGCGGCCGAGCGGGTGGAGGTGCGCCTGCACTTCGTGGACTCTCCGGGACCGGGCCTGCTGGTGGTGGAGCAGGACGTCCTCGGGGTGGCCGGCGAGGGCGACGGGCGCGAGGTCGTCGACGTGGCGACGCGCACGCTCCTGCTCTCCAACGAGGCGCTCGTCGGCCTGCTCGCCGGAAAGGCCCCGGTCACGGAGCGCGGCGACGCCGGGCTGCGGCTGCTGGCCTCGTTCCAGGATGCCCGCGCGCCCGCGCTCGCCGTGAAGCTGAAGGCGCGCCAGACGCCGCCGCCGGGACCGGCGCTCGCGCGGCTGGTCGTGTTCGGCGGGCTGCACCTGGTCGGCCTCGCGGAAGAGGACGTCCCGACCGCGTTCTCGCTGGCGGCCACGCCCGAGGCTCCGGCCGGTCTCTCGGAGGGCCAGGCCTCGCTCTGCCAGGCGGTGACCGACCGTCCGCAAGACTTCGCCGCCGTCGCCGCGGACCTCGCGCGCGGCTGTGTGCGCCAGACGCAGGCCACCGCGGAGCACGAGCAGCTCACGAAGTCCCTCGCCGAGGTCACGAGCCTGGCCGCCCTGAAGGGCTTTGGCGAGTCGCTCAGCGGTGCGAAGGCGCTCTTGTCCTCCCAGAGGCGCTCGCTGGAGTCCGCCCAGTCCAAGCGCAAGGAGGACCTCGCGCGCGCCGAGGTGCAGACCCTGAAGGATCGACTCGGGGACGTCGCCGACCTGGCTGGACTGCGCACCTGGCTCGAGGCCAGGGACGCGGCATCGCCGACGCTCAGCGACGCGCAGCGGCGTGAGGTCGAGGCCGGCCTCGAGGCCCGCCGCGCGAAGGTGGCGAAGGCCGAGTTGGAGGCGCTCGTCGCCCGGCTCCCGGCGATCGATTCGCTGGAGGCGCTCGTGGCGGTGAAGGCGGAGCTGCCGCAGCCGCCGCTGCTCACCCCGAGTCAACGCGGAGAGCTGGAACGGGCGCTCCGTCGGCGTGAGCGCGAGCTGCAGGACGCGAAGAAGGCGGGAGGTGCGCGATGAACCGGGCCTTCGGACTGATCCTGCTGGCGCTGGCCGCCACTGGGTGCCTGGACGGGCGCATCGCCGAGGCCGAACGCCAGGCGACCGCGCGCGAGCAGGAGGCGGTGCGGCTGAAGGAGACCCAGGTGCGGTCCGCGGAGCGCCTGGGCCTTCGGCTGCGCGACGAGGTGGCGCTGCGCACCCAGGAGGCCGCGGCGGCGGAGCGGAAGCTGGGCGAGCTGCGCGAGGCGCTGGTCCCGCTCTGGAAGGGCGACCCCAAGCGGCTCGCCGAGGAGGTGGCCCGCGCGAAGCTGCCCCCGGAGTCGGTGCGGGCGCTGGAGCAGGCCCAGCAGGCAGCGGGCAGCACCACGGTGGAGCGGCAGTTCGCCGACGCCGTGGCGCGTGACGAGGTCGCCGCGCTCTCCCCGCTGGTGATGGGGCTGGAGGAGGCGCTCGGCTACACCGCGACGGAGGAGGGCGAGGCAGAGCCCGAGGCGGCGCGGGAGTGCGACCACGCCCCGGCGGAGTACCAGTGCGCGCTGCTCGTGAGCGAGGAGCCCGTCCCGGTGCGCCGGGGGCTCTGCCAGTCGCTCGCCGGCAGCTGGGTGCTGTCGACCGAGGAGGCGCGGCTGGTGGTGCGCCGCCTGCTCCCGGAGGTGACCGCCAGCCAGCGCGTGGTGCGCACGCTCGGGCGGGACTTCTGGATCGTCCGGCGCGAGTTCCCAGAGCCAGTGAAGGCGCGGTCCGCGGAGGCCAAGGCCGAGAGCGCGGCGCGGGTCTGGTACGCCCTGCTGCAGCTCTCGGGTGACGCGGCCACCGAGCGGCTGGCCCTCGCGGCAGCGGAAGGGACGCGCATCGTCCTCGCGGACCTCGACGGCGATCGGGTCGACGAGCTGGTGCGGGTCGCGCCGGACGGGGTGCGGGCCGCGCACTACGACCGCAAGGGAAAGGACGTCGCGCTCTGGTCTGCGGAGGAGACGTGCGGGGCGCCGCAAGCCTTGGCCGCCGGCATTGCCGAGGCCTGCCAGGAGGTGGAGCGCAAGGCGAAGGAGAAGGCCGCCGCGGCGGCGAAGCTCGCCGCGCAGATCGCCCAGGCGCCGGCCCCGACCAAGGCCCTGGAGTCACTGCGCGCCGCGGCGCTGCGGTGCGACCTTCCCGCGGCGAAGCAGCACGTGGCCAAGGCCCTCATGGCGCAGCTCACGAAGGAGCTCGAGACCCGCAAGGAGACCGAGGAGCAGGCCTGGTCGAAGCTCTGCGAGGCGCTGCGCACGAACCCCAAGCCCATCGAGTCGCTGCAGTTCACCGCGGGGACCGTCACCGGGGACGTGGCCACGGTGACGCTGAGCGGGGAGGGGTTTGCGGCCGACAAGGCCTACCTGCGCTTTGAGGACGGGGCCTGGAAGATCGCCGGGAAGCCGGAAGACTGAGCGCGGGGGCGATCAGTCCTCGACCTGGATCAGCAGCGAGCCCTCTGGACCCTCGCGGAGGATGCCCGCCGCGTCCACCCGTCCTAAGACCGCCACGCGCATCCCCGGGAGGATCACGCGCTCGCGGGCAGAGAAGCGGGTGCAGGCTGTCCGCAACGGGTGGCCTTCCAGCGCCTCGGCGAGCTCCTCGGGGAGCGTGGAAAGTGGGAGCAGCTCCTGCCGCCCGCCCTGGAACTCCACCTGGCCGGCGCCGACGCCCAGCGTGCCGTCGTCGGTGACCAGCTCGAAGCTCGCGCCGGAGGGCACGCTGCCCAGCAGCGCCCAGTCCTGCTGGGCCGGGACGAAGCCGAGCACATCGGCCTGCCACGAAGCGCACGACACCTCGCTGACGGGGGAGAGCATCCCGGGGTTCGCGACGCTGCCCCGCACCTTGGCCACGTCACCGGGGCGCAAGAGGCCGACCGGGGTGGTGCGGTAGGCGGCGAGCGCGGTCTGGACCCGCCGGCTCCAGGCGAGCTGGTGCTTCACCGCCCACGCGACGAGCGCTGCGACGGTGAGTCCGAGGCCGAGGTGGAACGGCCACACCGGCCATCCGCGGGTGGAGTGCAGGGCGAGTCCAGCCACCCACAGCACGACTGCAGTGGTGGCCAGCGCGGTGATCAGCGTGGCGGTCCAGGCGATGCCCGGCGCGGTCTTGCCCCCGAACCGCCGCATGCCTCCTGCCGCGAGCAGCGCGCCGCTGGCGGCCGAGACCAGCCCCACCGCGCCGAGGTGCCAAGGCGCCTGCACGAAGGTGAAGACGAGGACCACCGCCCCGCCGAGCAGCCCGACGCCGACCGCGAGCAGGAGCCCTCCCAAGAATCG
>CAZAIE010000753.1:0-4310 GCA_964485035.1 uncultured Myxococcaceae bacterium
AGGCCGCGCTGCCCGAGAAGGAGCAACACGTCGAAGCCTGCGAGGCCGCCCTCAAGGCCGCCCAGGAGCACCTCCGGGAAGCGTCCTCCCAAGCCGGAGCCCAGGCCGCGCGCCTCGCCGAGCTCAAGCACCAGCGGGTCGTGGACGAGGCCGCCGCCGAGAAGGCCCGAAGCGCCCAGGAGAAGGCCCTGGCCGCCCGCGTCCTCGCCGGCCGGCTCGAGGCCGCCGAGAAGGAGCACGCGGCGCTCCAGCACAGCGAGCGGGAGGCCCAGGAGAAAATCGCCGACCTCGGGCGCCAGAAGCAGGACCTCGAGCGCTCGGCCTCCCAATTGCGCGCCCTCAAGGCCTTCGCCGCCTGGCAGGAGGGGAAGGCCGCCCTCGACCACGCCGACTTCGACGCCGAGCGCGTCCGGACCCTGCTGGCGTCCGCCAAGGCCCGCCGCGAGCAGGCCCAGGCCCTGGCGGCCCAGCGCCCGGCGCTCCCGGACCGCGGGACCCTCGCTCGCCTCCAGAAGCTTGATCGCGAGCGCCAGGTCGCCCAGGGACGCCTCGCGGTGGGCATCGGCCTCGAGCTCGACCTCCACCAGCCTCTCTCCGTGACCGCCCTCGTCGACGGCCTCCCGGCCTCCGGGACGACCACCTTCGAGGCCCGCCGCGAGATCCAGCTCACCCTCGGCGACCTCGCCACCCTGAAGGTCACCGGCGGCAACCGCGAGCAGCGCCAGCAGGCCAGCGCCCTCGACGCCCGCTACCAGACCGAGGTCCAGCCCGTCCTCACCACCGCCGGCGTGCCCGACCTCGAGACCCTCGAGGACGTCCTCACCCGCGCCGAGCAGCTCGACCAGGAGGCCCGCACCCTCATCCAGACGGCCGCCAGCGAGGAGCAGCGCGCAGCCGACGCCGGCGACGTCGAGCAGCGGGCCCAGGCCGCCCGGCTGCGCCTGACTGACCTCGAGGCCGGCCTCGAGGGCTGCGACCGCGACCGGCTCGCTCAAGAGGCCCTTGCCCTGGGCAGCCCGCTCGCCCCACGCCTCGACCGTCGCCTCGCCGAGACCCAGAGCCAGCGCCAGAAGGTCGAGAGCCTCCTGCGCGAGCAGGAGAGCGCCCTCCAGCACTCCCAGACCCTCGCCGGCGCGAAAGCCGAGACGACCCAGCGCACCCGGGAGGAGCTCGCCGCCCTCGAGGCCGTCCTGGGTCCCTGGGCCGAAGCCCTGGAGCAGGCGAGTCAGGCCCTCGCCGACGCCCAGGGCCGAATCCAGGCCACCGACCAGGCGATCAAGGCCCTGGAGCAGGGCTCCGTCGCCTCCCGCCAGAAGGCCGAGGCCCAGGTCGCCTCGGCCCAGAAGGCCCTCGAGAGCGCCCGGACCTCCCTGAAGGAGCAGCGACAGACCCTCGACACCCTGCGCGAGTCCCTCGCCGGCCTGCGCGGGCAGCTCCAGTCCCAGCGGCAGGAGGCCCAGGCGCTCGACCGCTCCCGGGCGGCCCAGCTCGTGGAAGAGCGCACCACAGCCCTGGTCGCCCTGCCTGCGAGCCCACCCGTCACCCCAGAGCAGGTCGCCCTGGCCCGGGAGGCCTTGGACAAAGCCGAGCGTGCCCACGGCGCCGCGCTGACCCAGCTGCACCACGACGAAGCCCTCCTCGAGGACGCCGGCGGCTCCGTCGCCCAGGAGCGCCTCGCAGACGCCCAGAGCGGGTTCGAGCTCGCCGTGCGACGCCACGCCGAGGTGGAGGCCGAGTACCAGGGCTGGAAGTACCTCCTGGGCGCCCTCAAGGAGGCCGAGCAGTCCCAGGACGCCCACCTCGGCCGGACCCTCGTGCCCACCGTCGCCGCCCGGGTCCAGGCCCTCGCCAGGTCCCGCTACGAGGGACTGGCCCTCGGCCCCCACCTGGAAGCAGAGGGCGTGGTCCACCGGGGAGAGACCCGCGACCTCCAGCTGCTCTCCGTCGGGACTCGCGAGCAGCTCGCGACCCTGCTCCGCGTCGCCCTCGCCGAGCAGCTCAAGTCGATCCTCGTCCTCGACGACCAGCTCGTGCAGAGCGATGCCCAGCGCATGGGCTGGTTCGCCCAGGTCCTGCGCGAAGCCTCCGCCAACGTCCAGATCCTCGTCTTCACCTGCCGCCCCGAGGACTACGGCGCCGGACCGGCAGGGCAGGGGACCATCGACCTCACGAAGACCCTTGTCCGCTTCCCGAGCCCCTGAGAGCCCCCGATGCGCACCTCCCTCGACTACCCCATCCGCGTGGACTGGCTCGACCTGGCGCTCCCCGGAGCCCTGGGACTGACCCTCGCCCCCGGGACCAAGGGCCAAAGCCTCCGGGGTGAGCCCTGGAACCGCGACCTCGAGAAGGACCTCGCCGACCTCGCGTCGATGAAGCCCCGCCGGGTCGACACCCTGGTGTGCCTCCTGGAAGAGCTCGAGCTCGAGACCTACCGGATCGAGAAGAGCCTCCCCGCCTACCGGGCGCGAGTCGAGGCCCACGGCATGGCGTTCGTGAGCTTCCCTATCAAGGACCTCGGCGTCCCAGCCTCCTCGACCGAGACCCGAAGGCTCGTGGAGGACCTGCTCACCCGGCTGCGCGCTGGCCAGAACGTCCTGCTCCACTGCCGCGGAGGCATCGGCCGGACCGGGCTCGTGGCCGCGTGCCTGCTCACCCGCCTCGGGCACACGCCCGACCATGCCTTCGCCCTCCTCCACGCCGCCCGCAAGGAGCGCATGCCCGAGACCGAGGCCCAGCGGGAGTTCGTGCGGGCCTTCCCCCGGCCCGACCTCGTCGAGCTGCTCCTCGCCGGCCGGTTCGCCGACGCCCGCGCGCTGCTCCCCGCCGAGCAGGACGCGACGGCCGACGCCCAGGTCCAGCGCGCCGAAGCGCTCGTCCAGGGCCCGCAGAAGGCCCTGACCTTCGACGACGCCGGCTTTGCCACCCTCCAGGTCGGTGAGCGCCGCTACGCCGCCGGCCGGTTCAGCCTACAGACCCTGGGAGAGCTCAAGCGCGCCTGTCCCCAGGGCCCTGGCCGCGTCGTCGTCTCGGCCCTGTCTGGCCAGGACCCGCTGACCGACATCGGGTCCCTGCAGGCCCTCGCGGCCGAGGGGACGCTCTTCCAGGCCGCCTCCCAGTTCAACTGCCTCGAGGCGCCCTCCGAGCACGGCCCCGTCCCCGTCGCCCAGTACTTCTCCGATCCCACCCAGGGCCCCCGCGCGTCGATCTCGGCCTTCCCCGGGACCCTCGTCCGCCACTACGCCGCCCCTGGCCCCGGCGGCCGCTTCGTCCAGACCCGTGCCCGGCAGCTGGACCTGCTCGAGCGCGCCCTGCCGGCCCGGCTCGGCCGCGTCGAGAGCGGGTACCTGCTCTCCCACAACCTCACCGACCCCAACGAGGCCGCCCGCGCCCTCGAGGAGCACTTCGACGAGGTAGCCGTCGGCGTCCACGAGGACGTCCAGGTCGTCTTCGGCACCCGGTTCCGCGGCGTCGTCCAGGGCGCCCCGAAGATCGCCCAGGTCTTCACCTCCACCGTCGCCGCCGGGAGCTACAGCTCCCTGAGCGCCGAGACCCTGGCCGCCCTCGCCCGGCCCCTCCTGCGAGCGGCCTACCTCGGGACCCTCCTCGCCGCCGCGCGCCTGGGCAAGCGGCGCGTGGTGCTGACCCTCATCGGCGGCGGCGTCTTCGGAAACCCCCTCCAGCTCATCTGGGAGGCCATCTTCTGGGCTGCCGACGAAGCGAGGAGCCGAGGCGCGCAGCTGGACGTCCTCGTGAACGCTCACCGGTCGCCGCCGACCCCAGACATCGTCGAGCGCTGCCGGAAGACCGGCGGGACCTGGATCGCGATCTAGCGTGCCGAGCCTCCCCGACACCTGGCTCAGCCTGCTCGAGCCCCTGCGCCGGACCCGCCCGGTGGCGACGCCCCTGCACCTGCCCGCGGTCACCGGGAGCCTCCGGACGGCCATCGCCTCGCTCCCCGAGCAGGCGAGGTTCGTGCTCGAGCACCACTGGCTCGAGGGCTGGTCCCTCGAGGCGACCGGGAGCCGCCTCCCCAGGCCCGTCTCCCGACAGCGCGCCGAGCAGATCGAGAAGCAGGCGCTCTCGACCCTCCTCAAGACCTGCCCCGACCTGGCCTCGGACCTCATGAGTTGGTTCCAGCCCGGCACCAGGCCCTGGATCCGGCTGATCCAGCTCCAGGACGATCAGGTCGGCCTCGGCGACGCCATCGCCTCCCTCCTCGAGCGCGTCCTCGGCTCGAGGCTCAAGCTCGCAAAGCTGACCCGCTCGTAAGAACCACCCAATCGGCTGCGGCGGGTCGGCCGTGGCACAGC